>NZ_JAMYNR010000015.1:0-138562 GCF_040319155.1 Mesorhizobium sp. M0954
CGACACCAGCCGCAAATCGAAATCCCCATAGCCATCGACTGTGGCCCGCGGGTTCCTTCCTCGGGGACTTTCGTACGCCTGCCGGCGCCCGAAACTCTTCACGAAAGCGAAACGTCCGCTTTTAGGCGCTGCACCACGGCGGCGACGAGCCCGACACTGTACCGAAGGCGATCGACGCGACGGGCGCCAAGGGCCTTACCGGACTCTATGTTCCCTTCACGATTCTCGGTTTAGTCGGTCGGCGGGATTGAGCCGCGCTCTCGAGGGCCAGGGCCAACCGCTTCTCGTCTTCGATGGCGCGATCGACTGCCTCAATTTCCTCTTGGAGCACCTTCAGCTCGGCTCCGTAGCTGGATCCGTCGCTGTCCCCGATCTGAAAGCCACTTGCCCGCATTGCGTCGCGAGTATGGTGCACGTTACGGACTCCTTCGCGCCGCGTCGCGACCAAGATTTCCCTAAACTCTCCAAGACGTTCAACGTGATTGCGAGCCATTGCGTTCTCCTATTTCGTCGTCATCATCGCCGACGGCGATTCAGAACGGCTAAAACTTACGGAGATACTCTCGACAAAGCATGAGTGCGGAAGCTCAAATTTGAATGTCTTGCAATAGCGTGAAGCGCAGCAGGCAGAAATTGGCTTCGACCCGATCGATCTCAGACCAAATGCCAGACACCTTCGGCCGAGCGCGTCTGCGGCTCCCCCAACGGGGCCATCCGCTCATGTAATCAGTAAAAAGTCGAGTGCGAGAATGACCCGGGCCATGGACGTCCCGCCATTCCTGGTCGAGTTTGACCTGCGGCGGAGGCAAGGCAGGCTTCGGCGCGTTGGTTGTGTAAAGCATCTCAAGCAACTGCTCTCCGTCGGTCAGCTCCAGGTGCAGCTTTGACTTCGTCTCTCGGGCCTTCCTCGGTAGCGCTCGCGCTACTTTCGAGAACGAGAGGCGGTGGTGACAAATATCCCCTGCTCGGCACTCGCGAAGACCTTGCTCCTACGAAGTTTCGCACCGCTTTGGCGGATTTCGCATCGGTCGTGATGTTGCACTGCCCGCTGGATGACGCAGTTGTCACGCAGAGGCAGGAAACGGCGCAACGAAGCGAACGCGATGGCGGTGCGATGCGGCCTTTCGTCTGTGAGTGGCTGCGCGGACGCCGTCAAATGGCAGAAACTTCAAATCCATCATGTTGGCTCATTGCCAAAGCGCCGCTTCAAGACAACAATGACCTCGACGCCGGCGCGCCAGACGCGCACAAAAAAGAGCGTTGGAGGAAATGGAGGAGGAAGCCGCTGGCCAAGTCACGGACGCGCTATGCATGCGGCGTTTCGGTGCTCACGACCGACGAATCTGACGCGGATGCGTTCGCCCGGGCGGTGGCAGCGGAAGCAGCGGCCATTGACGCCGGGTTTGCCCTCCTGTTTTTCTCGCAGAGCCTCATAGAGGCCGTCGCCCTGTCGGAAGCGCTGAAGACCCACGCGCCGGCGCTCCACTATGCCGGCTGCTCGACAGCCGGTGAGATAACGCCCAAGGGGCTGGAGGAAGGCCAGATCCTGGCTATGCTGCTTCCCTCCGTATCGTTTTCGGCAGCCAGCACCATGGTCGAAAATCTGTCCTCATCGGGCATGGACGGGATTACCGGCGAAGTCGAGGCGCTGAGGCGTTCGTTACACGAGCGCCTCGGGCACGAGCGAGCCGACACCACTTTCGCGCTCTGCTTGATCGACGGCCTGTCTTATGCCGAAGAAGCGGTGACCTCCGCCATCCATTGGGGGCTCGACGACATCCCACTGATCGGTGGGTCGGCTGGCGATGATTTGAAATTCGAGACAACACGGCTGATCTCGAACGGCAAAGTGACTTCCGACAGCGCCATCATCGTGCTGGTCACCACGGAAATTCCTTTCCACGTGTTCAAGACCGACAATTTCGTTCCCACCGACGAGAAGCTGGTGGTGACGGCATCCGATCCCGACCATCGCATCGTGCGCGAATTCAACGCCACCATTGCCGCCGAGGAATATGCCGCCTCGGTCGGCGTTGTGGCGCAGATGCTGACGCCACTGAGTTTTGCCTCGCACCCGGTGGTGGTGAAAGTCGGCGGCGAATTTTACTGCCGTTCAATCCAGAAGATGCACGCGGACGGCTCGCTGTCGTTCTTCTGCGCCATCGACGATGGTGTCGTGCTTGCCGTCGCCCAGCCTAAGGACATGGTCGAGGCGACCCGCGCCGCGCTCAGCGACGTCAGCGAAAGGCTTGGCGGCATTGACCTGATCCTCGGTTTCGACTGCGTGCTGCGCCGGCTCGACGCGCGCAATCGGCAGGTCTATCGCGAGATTTCGGAACTCTACAGGGTCAACAACGTCCTCGGCTTCGGCACCTATGGCGAACAGTACCGTTCGATGCATCTGAACCAGACCTTCACCGGCATCGCCTTCGGTGAACGCAATCCGGCCGAAGCGGCGGAGTAGGAAATCCGGGATGCCGCTCAGGAACATCGACGACCTGGAAAGGCTGAAGAAGATCAACGCCGCGCTGATCAGCCGCGTCGAGCGTTCCATGGACCAGCAAGGCAATGCCTTTTCGCTGTTCCAGACCGCCATTTCGCTTGAGAGCCGGGTGCGCAGCCGCACCGAAGAGCTGCATTCGACCTTGCGCCGGCTGGAGCAGTCGAACATCGACTTGAACGCAGCCAAGGAAAACGCCGAGCTGGCGAACCTGTCCAAGACCAGGTTCCTGGCGGCCGCCAGCCATGACGTGCTGCAGCCGCTGAACGCCGCGCATCTGTCGGTCTCGGCGCTTGCTGAAGTACAGACCAGCGAGGAAGGCACAAAGCTGGTCCGCCAGGTCGAGCGATCGCTGGAGACGATGGAGGACCTGCTCCGCACCTTGCTCGACATTTCCAAGCTCGATGCCGGCGTCGTGCAGCCCGACATCACCGATGTCAGCCTGGAGACGCTGTTTTCGTCTCTGCGCTCGGATTTTCAGCCGGTCGCGGAGATGAAGGGGCTGACGCTGAAGTTCCGGCCGGTCGATGCGCTCGTTCGTTCGGACCGAACCTTGCTGCGCCGCATCCTGCAGAACATCCTGTCCAATGCACTGCGCTATACCCGCTCGGGCGGCGTGTTGGTCGGCACCAGGCATCGCGGCGACACGATCCGCATCGACGTCGCCGATACCGGCTGCGGCATCCCCGACGACCAGCGCGAGGCGGTATTCGAGGAATTCCATCGCGGCGTGATCCCGACGGATGCCGGGCTTGCCGCCGGCGGGCTGGGGTTGGGGCTGGCCATCGTGCGCCGCATCGCCGCGGCACTCGGCCATCCCGTCACGTTTTCGTCGAAGGTCGGACATGGCACGATTTTCCATATCGACGTTCCGGTCGGGATCGGCGACACGGCCGATCCAATCGCCAGCACCGTCGACATGGAGCGGCCGCGCGGCTACGGTCTGTTCGGCACAAGGGTGCTGCTGGTCGAGAACGACATCGACGTGCTGCAGGCGATGACCTCCCTGCTCGAGCGCTGGCAATGCCTGGTGCGCCCCGCCACCTCGACCGGTGACGCGCTCGACTTGCTTGGCGATACCGACTGGTTGCCAGATATTGTCATAGCCGACCAGCATCTCGACGGCGGCGACCTCGGCACCACCACAATCGCCAAAGTCCGTGATTGTCTCGGCCGCGCGGTGCCGGCGCTGATCGTCACCGCCGACGGCTCGGAAAGTGTCGCCAAGGCCGCCCGCGCCGCCGGCATCGAACTGATGCGCAAACCGTTGAAGCCAGCGCAACTGAGGGCGTTGCTGGCACATCTGCTGGCTTGAACTGGCCGTATCTTCCCAGCACACGGATCAGCGTATTCCAGCCATTACTTGTGCCTAGGCGATAATTCATATGAAGCAGATTCTCTTCTTCGCGCTAAAGGATGATCTTCTTCCCGTATTGGAAGCAGTAGAACTTGAAATTTCGGTAAAATACATCTTCATGGGTCATTTTCCCAAGATGGAATTCGACTCTTTTAGCAATAGAATGCAAATTCCAACTCTTGGGCAATCAACCACAGGATCGGCTTCCAGCGGTCGATCATTTCTTGTCACCGGCCACGCTGTGCCCATTGAGGTGAGGCCGATAAAAACACCTTTCGGCATCCGGTATTCGTTAGATCAGCTTGGCAATCCGGACACAGTAACTTTTTCGCCTGGTGGGCGATTGGCTGAAGATGTTGTGATAAATGGCCGCGTGGCTACGGTCTCCGACACGCCGCTCGCTCAGGAGCTAATGAAGACTTTTAATAGAGCATTCAAAAAGCAATTTAGTAAAATTAAAGCATTTCACGTTGGACCCGGGGCCGCCATTTTACTGGACGAGGGAAAGCGGCTAACTGCTGCAGAGCAATCGCCGCGTGAATTTGATCTGACTAGGGAGGCGCGGGTTGCTTAGCTGGTGTCAGGAACGTGAGAGCCGTCGCTTAGTCCGATTGCGGTGACACGAGTGCTGTCGACTAGGGTGACAGTGCGCTTTTTAGCGAGCCCTCTCAAAACCCCGCCCGATCGCGAAACAGCTCGGCATTGTCGAGCTTTGAGACCTCGATCACCGCCTGTGTGCGGCTGTAGACGTTGAGCTTGCGCAGGATTTCCGAGACATGCGCCTTGACGGTGGTCTCGCCGACCTGCAGCTCGTAGGCGATCTGCTTGTTGAGCAGGCCCTGGCGCAGCATCTGCAGCACCTTGAGCTGCTGCGGCGTCAGCGTGGCCAGGCGCTGCACCATCTCGGCGCGGTCGGTGCTGTCGGCGTCGCGCGGCCGGCCTTCATAAGTCTCGGGAACATAGATCGCGCCTTCCATCACCGAGCGGATGGCGGCGGCAAGGTCGCTCTTGCGCGCCGATTTCGGGATGAAGCCGGCCGCACCGTAGGACAGCGCCTCGGAAATGATCTTCGGTTCCTCATAGCCGGAGACGATGACGACCGGCAGGCGCGGATAACGCGTCCTGAGCTGCAGCAGCCCGTCAAACCCATGCACGTCGGGCATGCTGAGATCGAGCAGCGCCAGGTCGAACGGCTTGGCATCCGTCAGAAGCTCGAGCGCCTCGGCAATCGAGCGCGCCTCCACCGTGTCGACTTCCGGATAGGCCATCTGCACGGCACTATGCAGCGCCTCGCGAAACAGCGGATGGTCGTCAATGATCAGGAACCTGGCGCGATCGGTCATCAGCTTCATTTCGGTTTGGTCTGGCCTAGAATAGTCCTGCAACCATGGCCAGCTTATTGGCAAATAGTACATTGCCATCTTGGCCGGCTAAAGCAGAATGTGGCCATGATTTCCGCGGCGCCACGCGGCAGATGTGGCCGTTCTGAAATGCATTGCCTTGCCCGGTGGCCCAAATCGGCCGAATGTGCCGGCGACGGATCCATTGAAACAGAGACAGGTCGTGACCGACTTCCGGCTTCGCGTGACAGCCAGTGACCGCTGGCTTTCGCACTGTTGCCGGCCGCCACACGACGCTTCCCCGACGCCCGCCTTGTTCGCCGTCGCACGGATGGTATCGGCTGGTCTGGCGTCGCGCTGGTATACGGGCCGGTTTCCTGTACAAAACGCAGCAAGCTGATGGTGCTGCCGTTCAAGCCCCGCTAGGCGCTCGATATCGTACTGGTAAGGAGCACCACCTTGCCGCCATCGCGCTTTGGGCGCGACTTTGCCCGCGATATCCAAGCTAGTCCACGATCTGGGCCGCGCCAAGCCAGAACCAACTGATCGCAGTCGCTGATCTTGAAGCTGTACGATCCGGTTGAACCAATTTCAGCGTATTCCCGTTGAGCCCAGCGCCCCCCGAGGCTGACAGCACGTCGGCAATGACTTACGGAGCGTGTCCGTCTACGCGCTCGCCTGCGTTCGTTCCAACGCCTGGGACCGGGCGATTTCGTCCGGCCCCCAAAGATAGTGTCTGATCACTCGTTAGGCCGGCAACGCGCCGGACCGCTTGGCCGTCCAGGTGGCGATATAGTCCATCAGTCCTGGATTGAGGCAATCATAAGGTTCGAGCCCGATCGACTTCAGCTGTGACCTTATGCCGTCCATGCGGCTCGGATCGACACCGGACTCGATGATCGAAGAGACAAAGGCGGTGAAGCCCGGCGGCGCCCAGCCGTCTTCCTGGAAGCGTTCGGGATGGATGAACGACAGCCCCTTAAACGCGTGGTCGCGCTCGACCGGGCCGTGCATGTGGACGCCGCAGCCGGTGCAGGCATGGCGCAGGATCAGCGCGCCCGGATCGACGATCTTCAGCTTGTCGCCGTTTTCGGTCACCGTCACGTCGTTTGTACCGGCAACCGCCACGACCGAGAACAGCGCGCCTTCCGGCTTCCAGCATTTGGTGCAGCCGCAGGCATGGTTGTGGGCGATCTGGCCCTTGACCTTGACCTTGACCGGGTTGCTGGTGCAGGCGCAGACCAGCGTGCCGCCGGCAAAGTCGGCCTTTTCCCGTGGCAGTCCATTGTCGATTTTAGGATGCAGTTTTTCCGGCATTTTTGTCTCCTCCCTTGTTGAACATCTGCATTTTTCGGCCGTTGGCTGGTTAGCCGGCGGCTTTCTCCTCGTCAGTAAACCACCACGCTCCTGATCGACTTGCCTTCATGCATCAGGTCAAAGCCCTTGTTGATGTCCTCGAGCTTCAGCGTGTGGGTGATCATCGGATCGATCTCGATCTTGCCGGCCATGTACCAGTCGACGATCTTCGGCACGTCGGTGCGGCCGCGCGCGCCGCCGAAGGCGGTGCCCATCCAGGTGCGGCCGGTGACCAGCTGGAACGGCCGCGTCGAGATCTCCTGGCCGGCGCCGGCAACGCCGATGATGACCGACTTGCCCCAGCCGCGATGCGACGCTTCCAGCGCCTGCCGCATGACTTTGGTGTTGCCGGTGCAGTCGAACGTGTAGTCGGCGCCGCCGATCTGGTCGGCGCCGCGCTTGGTCATGTTGACGAGATGGGCCACGACATCGCCGTCGATCTCCTTCGGATTGACGAAATGCGTCATGCCGAATTTCTCGCCCCATTCCTTCTTGTCGTTGTTCAGGTCGACGCCGATGATCATGTCGGCGCCGGCAAGGCGCAATCCCTGGATGACGTTGAGGCCGATGCCGCCGAGGCCGAACACGACCGCCGTCGCGCCTTGCTCGACCTTGGCCGTGTTGATGACAGCGCCGATGCCGGTGGTGACGCCGCAGCCGATGTAGCAGACCTTGTCGAACGGGGCGTCGGCATTGACCTTGGCCACCGCGATCTCGGGCAGCACGGTGAAATTGGAGAAGGTCGAGCAGCCCATGTAGTGGAACAGCCTGTCCTTGCCGATCGAGAAGCGCGAGGTGCCGTCCGGCATCAAGCCCTGTCCCTGGGTGGCGCGGATGGCGGTGCACAGATTGGTCTTGCGCGACAGGCAGGACGGGCACTGCCGGCATTCCGGCGTGTAGAGCGGGATGACATGGTCGCCCTTCCTGACCGAGGAGACGCCCTTGCCGACGTCGACGACGATGCCGGCGCCCTCATGGCCGAGGATCGCCGGAAACAGGCCTTCCGGGTCGGCGCCCGACAGCGTGAACTCGTCAGTGTGGCAGATGCCGGTTGCCTTGATCTCGACCAGCACCTCGCCATCGCGGGGACCTTCGAGGTCGACCTCCATGATCTGCAGCGGCTTTCCGGCGGCAACGGCGACAGCGGCGCGCGTTTTCATCAGGCAATCCTCCCATGACGACCCATAGAGTTTCTCATTCCGCCATTGCTGCGGATGAGACCGCAATACGCTCATTCATCGCCGTATCCCCGCGAAAAGGAATAGGACTAAAGCAGACACGTAAGTCCACTTGCGGGGCTTTGATAAATCTTGTGGCGTCCGCTAAGCTCATTGTGGGCACCTTGAATTCGCGCTGGTCCGGGAACAATCGGACTTTAGTGCAAGAATGGGCAGTTTTATCGATGACGAGCGCGGTGCCAGGCACTCTCGCGGCCTTTTTGTGCTTTTTTTTCCAGACCGCCAACGTTACAGGCGTGATGGCCCAGGAAGTGACGGGCAAGCAACCGGTCGCAGCCGACAGGCCGGAAAGAAAGATAACCGAAATCAGAATAGGTTATTTGCGGGCCTACGCGCCGCAACTGGCGCTTTCCCTGCTGGACCTGCCGCCACGCGACGAAGGTGTCGCCGGCGCCAATGTGGCGATCGGCGACAACAACACGACAGGAAAGTTCCTCAGCCAGAAATTCAGCCTCGACATAGCCGAGGTCAAGCCGGACGCCGACGCGGTTCAGGCGTTCAACGATCTGATTGCCAAAGGTGACCGCTATGTTGTCGCTGACCTCTCGGCCAGGCAATTGCTGTCGATCGCCGACATCGCCCGCGACAAGGGCGTTCTGGTCTTCAATGTCGGTGCCACAGACGACAGCCTGCGCGAGGAAGACTGCCGCATAAACATTTTCCATGTCGCGCCGACGCGAAGCATGCTGGCCGACGCGCTGGCGCAGTATCTCGTGGTAAAGAAATGGCCGAATTGGGTGCTGCTCTATGGTTCGCACGAGCGGGATCATCTCTATGCGGCCGCGTTGCGCCGCGCGGCGGCTCGCTTCGGCGGTCAGATCGTCGCCGAGAAGGAGTTCAAAGACACTGGCACGGCGCGCCGCACCGACACCGGCGCCACGCAGATACAGCAGCAGATCTCCGTGTTCACGCAGGATCTGCCGGAGCATGACGTGGTGCTTGTCGCCGATGAGAGCGAGGTGTTCGGAACATATGTGCCCTACCGCACCTGGACACCGCGGCTGGTCGCTGGCACGGCCGGTCTTGTCGCATCGTCCTGGCATCCCGCGAGCGAGCAATGGGGTGGCATTCAAATGCAAAGCCGTTTCCTGAGGACGACCGGCCGGCGAATGCTGTCCAAGGATATGTCGGCCTGGACGGCGGTGCGGGCGGTGGGCGAAGCCAGCACACGGACCAATGGCGACGATCCGAAGAAGATCAGCGACTACATCCGCTCGGACGATTTCTCGGTCGCCGCCTTCAAGGGACAGAAGCTGACCTTCCGCAAGTGGAACCATCAGCTTCGCCAGCCAATCCTGCTCGGCGACACCAAATCCGTGGTCTCGACATCGCCACAGGAGGGTTATCTCCACCAGATCTCCGAGCTCGATACGCTCGGCGTCGATCAGCCGGAAACGAAATGCGTCCTTAAGTAGAACCAATCGGGAGGAATTTTCGTGCAGAGACGAGCTTGCGCACTGGCCATTCTCGGCTTCATGGCCAATCCGGCGTGGGCTTACACCGTGTATGTCTCCAACGAGAAAGACAATACGATAACGGTCGTCGACACGGCGACCATGCAAGTGGTGAAGACCGTCGAAGTCGGCCAGAGGCCGCGCGGTATCACCATCTCGCATGACGGCAAGTTCATCTATTTGTGCGCCAGCGATGACGATACGATCGAAATCATCGATACCGCGACGCTGCAGATCGTTGGCACGCTGCCATCAGGCCCCGATCCCGAACTGTTCGTGCTTTCGCCCGACGGCAAGACGCTCTACGTCGCCAACGAGGACGACAATCTCGTCACCGCGATCAACGTGGAGAGCAAGCAGGTCATGACCGAGATTCCCGTCGGGGTGGAGCCTGAAGGCATGGCCGTCAGTCCCGATGGCAAAACCATGGTCAACACCTCCGAAACCACCAGCATGGCGCATTTCATCGACACCGGCAGCCATGAGGTGACCGACAACGTCCTGGTCGACACGCGTCCGCGCTTTGCGCAATTCAAGCCCGACGGATCCCAGATCTGGGTCAGTGCCGAAATCGGCGGCACCGTCAGCGTCATCGACAGTCTCAAACGCGAGGTGGTGAAGAAGATCCAGTTCGCGATTGCGGGACTGCGGCCCGAAACCATCCAGCCGGTCGGCATCGCAATCAGCGTGGACGGCAAGAAAGCCTATGTCGCGCTCGGCCCAGCGAACCACGTCGCCGTCATCAACACCGAAACCTACGAGGTGGAAAAATACATCCTGGTCGGCCAGCGCGTCTGGCATCTCGACTTCACCCCCGATCAGAAGACGCTGATCACCACCAACGGCAATTCCAACGACATCACCTTCATCGACACGGCGACGGACGAGCCGGTTCAATCGGTTACGGTGGGCCAGCAGCCTTGGGGCGTGGCCATATCGCCCCACTAGACCGCAGCAATGATCAGGGAGACCGACGTGATGAATATTTGCCGCGGGGATGTTGCAAGTGCACTAGATGACCAGCGCGCCTCGAAGGAGCCAGCGGCATGCAGCATGTGAGGACAAGCGGAGCTGGAGAGGAGGTGGCAGCGCTCGATGTTGCCGGCGTCAGCCATTCCTATGGTCCGAAGCG
The DNA here is from genome assembly GCF_040319155.1 of Mesorhizobium sp. M0954. NCBI lineage: Bacteria > Pseudomonadati > Pseudomonadota > Alphaproteobacteria > Hyphomicrobiales > Phyllobacteriaceae > Mesorhizobium > Mesorhizobium sp. M0954. Next base: position 10,378 of record NZ_JAMYNR010000015.1, read on the forward strand.
AGCGCTCCAGGACGTCTCATTCTCGATCGCGCCGGGAACTTTCACCGTTCTGCTCGGCCTCAATGGGGCCGGCAAGACAACTTTGTTCTCACTGATCAGCCATCTTTACGGCACCCGCCGCGGATCGATTCGCATCTTCGGCTATGATGTCAGCCGCGCTTCGGGCGAAGCGCTCAGGCGTGTCGGCATCGTATTCCAGGCACGCACGCTCGACCTCGACCTCAGCGTCCACCAGAACCTCTCCTACCACGCCTCGCTGCATGGCATTGGCGGCCACCAAGCCCGGCAGCGCATTGCCGCGCTGCTCGAGACAGTCAACATGCAGGGCCGTCAGCATGACAAGGCACGCAGTCTTTCCGGCGGCCAAATGCGGCGCATCGAGATCGCGCGGGCGCTGCTCCACCGCCCTTCCCTGCTGCTGCTCGACGAGGCGACGGTCGGTCTCGACATCCAGTCGCGTGCGGGCATTCTGGCCACCATCCGCAAACTCGTCGAAACCGAGGGCATCGGTGTGCTGTGGGCGACGCATCTGATCGATGAGGTCGAAGACGGCGACCATGTCGTCGTGCTGCGGCAGGGCGACCTGGTTGCCAAGGGTAAGGTGGCCGATGTCGTTGCGACGAGCGGTGCCAGTTCGATCCGCGACGCCTTTTCCAGGCTCAACCGCATCGAGACAAGCGGCATCGCGGAGATGTCGCCATGAGCGCTCCCGCAATGCCCGCAAAAGTCGCCGCCCTCACGCCGGTGAAGTTCGAACAGTTTGGGCTCCGCCACTACCTCGTTTGCCTCAAAGGGATCGTCGTGCGGGAGTGCCTGCGCTTCCTGCATCAGCGCGAGCGCTTTATATCCTCGCTGGTTCGGCCGCTCGTCTGGCTGTTCATTTTTGCCGCCGGATTCCGGCAGGTGCTCGGCGTATCGATCATCCCGCCCTACAAGACCTACGTGCTCTACGAGGTCTACATCACGCCCGGCCTGTGCGGCATGATTCTGCTGTTTTCGGGCATGCAGTCTTCGCTGTCGATGGTCTATGATCGCGAAATGGGCAACATGCGCACCCTGCTGGTCAGCCCCTTCCCGCGATGGTTTTTACTGATCTCGAAGATGCTCGCCGGTGTCGCCGTGTCGATCGCGCAGGTTTACGCGTTCCTGATCGTTGCCTGGTTCTGGGGCGTCAAGGCGCCGCCGCTTGGCTATCTCACCGTGCTGCCGGCGCTGTTCCTGTCAGGCATGATGCTGTGCGCGCTCGGCATGCTTCTGTCCTCAATGATCAAGCAGCTCGAAAACTTCGCTGGCATCATGAACTTCGTCATCTTTCCCGGCTATTTCGCTTCTCCGGCACTCTATCCCTTGTGGCGTATCCAGGAGGCTAGCCCCCTGCTCTACAAAATCTGCCTCGCCAATCCATTTACTTACGCCGTCGAACTGATCCGCTTCGCCTTCTACGGCCAGGTTGACTGGCTGTCGCTGGGCGTCGTTGCCGGCTGCACGCTGCTGTTCCTTGCCGCCGCCATCATCGCCTACGACCCTTCGCGCGGCCTGATGACCCGCAAACAGGACACGGGAGGAAATGCCTGATGGCGCGAATGATCCATGTTCGCAGTCTGGCTCTGGTCGCCATGCTCGCGCCAGGCGTCAACGCCATGGCAGCCAACCCCGATCCGGACTGGCCCTGCATGCAGCGCAAGGTGCCGCAGCTCTCGCTCGGCCAGATCTGGAGCGGACCGGATCTTCCTTCAGCCGCGAAGGACTGGTCGAAGGACCCCACCATCTCCGCCCTGATCGAGGAAGTGTCGGCTCGCCGGATGCCGATTGCGGAAGCTCAAAAGAAGATCAGGGATTTCGCGGCCTCCTTGCCGGCCGAGCAACGTGCACCCAAAATGGCGATGATGGTGCAAGGCATGTTCGACCACCTGGACGCCGAGCGTTCGCAGGTGATCTCCGGTATTTCCCGCTACGCCCACAAGCAGCTCGAAATGGCCGCCGCGTTGCGCAAGGAAGCGTCCGAGGTCGATGCATTGCGGGCAAAGCCGGATGCAGATCCCGAAGAGATCGATCGGCGAACCGAACAGCTGACATTCGCAACGCGAATTTTCAATGAACGCGTCCAATCACTGACCTACGTCTGTGAAGTGCCGACGATAATCGAGCAGCGGCTTTATCAATTGTCCAAGGCCGTCTCGGAAACGCTCGCCGCGAAGAAATAGAACCTCATTCGATCTTCGCGGCGGATATCACGATCCACGGCCGGGTAGCACGCGCCAGCGCTGAACGAAATAACCGGGATGCGTCTCGATCCACTGGGCTACCAGCGGTTGCGCCTGCATGAAGGCGGTCCCGGGATTCATCGCCAGGCCGTCCACCATCTGTTCGCGTTGTTCACAGGTCTGCGGCACATCCGTCAGGCAGACCATCATAATGAGCGTGTAAAGCATTACCCCTTGTCCCCATCGATCCCGAACCCCATGCCCGGGAGGTTTCCGTGATTCCGACCAGACTGCAGGGGTCGCACATACAGATCGCTTACGGGTGTGAAAGGACGTGGCCCCCGCTCTTTCGCGCCGCAACATAACATGGCGCTAATCTAACGCCAACGACCGCAGGGCGTTCTCCAGAGCAATCGCGTCAGGTTGCGCCGCGCCAATGTGGTGCCGACGTTTCCAGCGTCGATGATTCCGATCTTCACGGGTGTTCGTCGATGTCATCAAACCGAGAGCCCGAGTTGCTTTCGCAGGCTTTTGTCGAATGCGGATGCGGGGACGAAACGGCGCAGGAAACTGACCTGGCGCGCCATTTTTCCAGCCGCATAGCGCCCCTTCGGAGCGGGATCGGTCGCAGCCGCCAAAACGGTCCTGGCCACCACTTCCGGCGCATCGCCTTTTTCCATCGCTTTCCGCACAGCTGCATTCATGCCGGCGCGCGCAGAGTCATAGATATCGAGCAACTGATCCGGCCTGGCGAGATTTTCTTCAAATGAGGTGCGGGTATAGGCGGGCTCCACCAGCACGACGCGAATTCCGATAGGACGCAGTTCGTGGTCGAGCGATTCGGAGTAGCCCTCAACGGCATGCTTGGTCGACGAATAAAGCGCGAAATAGGGAGCTGGAATGAACCCCTGCACCGAGCTCAAATTGACGATTCTGCCCTTGCCTTGGCGGCGCATTGTCGGCAACACCGCTTTGGTTACCCGCATAACGCCAAAGACGTTCACGTCAAACAACGACTTGGCCTGGGCCATCGAGGACTCCTCCGCGCCACCAAGCAGGCCAACGCCGGCATTATTGACAAGCAGGTCGATGCGCCCGGTCTCGGCCAGCACGTCCTGGACAAGTTTCGCCACGGACGTGTCATCGGTCACGTCACAGGCCAGCATGGTAACGCCATCGGATCGGTCGACGACCGCGCGACGGCTGGTTCCGAACACGCGAAAGCCCGCGTTCTGCAAGGCTTTGGCCGTTGTGTGCCCGATACCGCTGGATGCCCCGGTCACCAGGGCGACGCCTAGATTGGTCTTGTTCATGGAGGTCACTTTTTTCTTCGTTTTGGATTGGCGTGGGAGAAGCACGACAGGTCGGAGCGAAAGGCGTCAATCATGAGCGCCTCCGGTACTCGCGCCGGCCAGATCATCCGTCCAGCGCCGGAACAGCGCGCTGGCATTAACGCCTCCGAAGCCGAAGCCATTGGCGATTGCATAGCCCATCGCCATCGGCCGGGCCCGGTTTGCGACGAAGTCGATCCCGTCGCCGGCCGGATCGGGAGCGCTCAGATTGAGGGTCGGCGGTGCCATCTGATCCCTGAGCGCCAGGATTGCGAAGATTGCTCCGAGCCCGCCGGCGGCTCCGAGCAGGTGTCCGGTCGCCGATTTCGTTGCACTGACAGCTATCGCGAAATCGCGCCCGAACACGCTCTTGATCGCTTCGATCTCACCCAGGTCGCCCACCGGCGTGGAGGTCGCATGGGCATTGAGATGACGAACCTCGCGGGGCGAAATCCCTGCTTGGGCGATTGCGATCTCCATGGCCCGGCGCGCACCGTCGCCGTCCTCGGGACCGGAGGTGACGTGATGAGCATCCGCCGTCGTGCCGTAGCCGACAAGCTCGGCCAGCGGTCTTGCGCCGCGCGCCAGCGCGTGGCTCAATTCCTCGATGACCAGCATGCCGGCTCCTTCGCCCATGACGAAGCCGTCCCGCGACTTGTCGAACGGTCGGGAGGCCTCATCAGGACGGTGATTAAAGGACGTCGAAAGAGAGCGTGCCGCGGCAAACCCACCGAGGCTGACAAGATTCATGCATGCTTCAGTCCCGCCGCACACGGCAATATCGGCCTCGTCGGCGCGGATCAGGCGAGCCGCATCGCCGATCGCCTGAATGCCGGCCGCGCACGCCGTCACGGGTGCACCGAGCGGACCTTTGAAGCCATAGCGGATCGAGACGTGGCCTGCCGCGAGGTTCACCAGGAAGGACGGCACCGTAAAAGGTGATAGACGGCGGACGCCGCGGCGGTCGACCGTGCGCACCGCCTCGGTTATGGCCGGGAACCCGCCGACGCCCGAGGCGATGATCGTGGCGGTGCGCAAGCGATCCGCTTCCGAGACGGGGGCCCATCTTGCTTGGGCGAGCGCTTCTCGTGCCGCGGCCAGCGCAAAGAGAATGAACCGGTCTACCTTGCGCTGATCCTTCGGCGGAAGGATGGCTTCCGGATCGAAACCAGCGTCCGGATCTTCTTCTGTGGAGGGCACCACCCCGCCGACCTTCGCCGGCAGGTCGCATACCACATCATCCGCAAGCCTGCGGATGCCCGAGCGGCCGGCCAGGAGACGCGACCAGGACGCTTCGACATCGGCAGCAAGGGGCGTGACCGCTCCCATGCCTGTGACAACAATCCGTCGCATCTATTTTCCTATCAATTTGGGTGCGCCGCCAGCGCTGCACACGCCGTTCAAGCGCCGGCTGCTTCGCGAACCTGTTCTGTCGCCGCATCCAGAAATGCCTGCGCGAGGTCGGGGTCGTTGACGACGCGCGAAAGGAGCACCGCACCGACCATTGTCGAGAGAATGGCCATGGCCTTGTCGCCGGGCCGCTCGCCGTCGGCCTCGCCAACCCAACTACCAAACATCTCAAGATATTCCCTGATCCCGGCTTCGAACGACGCTCTCACGTCCACGCCCTGTCTGGCGGCATCCGAACCGAGCGCCACGATCGGGCAGCCGTCCATCCTTTCTTCGCGATGGTCCATGCTGAGGTAGAACGCGATCACCGCGCCAAGCGGATCCTCGGGTTTTGCCGTAGTCGCGGCCGACCATCGGTGGGTGGCGCTCTCCATCGCCCGTTTGGACGCCTGCGCGGCCAGGTCCTCCTTTGACGCGAACTGCTTGTAAAAAGCGCCTTGGGTCAGCCCGGCACCCTTCATCAGATCCTTAAGGCCGATGCCGTCAAAACCGCGCTCCCGAAAAAGGCGGCTTGCCACATTGATAACGGTTTCACGGTTTTCCGCAGCCTGAATGCGACTTACGCGCATCGGTAATCTCCCTTTTAGCGTGTGTTCGTAATCTATATCTTATATAGAGGGCGAACGCAATCTATCAAGAGAAGATGAGAGATGATCCGCAGAAACCCGACCGCTCCGCTCTTGGCCGCACTGAGATGGGCATGAAAACGAGACCCGCGTTGTGCTGGCGGGCGTCCTGCTCGGTGGTCTTCCCGACAGCGCCACGGATCCGACCAGCGGACAGAAAACCACTAAGGTTTCACCGGATCAAGATGTCAGAATCTACCCGGTAGAACGCGATCACCGCGCCAAGCGGATCCTCGGATTTTGCCGCGGTCGCGGCCGACCATCGGTGGTTGGCACTCTCCATCGCCCGCTTGGACGCCTGTGCCACCAAGTCCTCCATTGATGCGATGCTTGTAAAGGCGCCTTGGGTCAGCCCGGCACCCTTCATCAGATCCTTGAGGCCGATGCCGTCAAAGCCACGCTCCCGCAAAAGGCGGCTTGCCACGTTGATTGCGGTTTCGCGGTTTTCCGCGGCCTGTATGCGACTCACACGCATCGTCGATCTCTTTTTTTAGATTGCATTCGTAATCTATCTGCTATATAGATGGCGAATGCAATCTAAAAAAGGAGACACGAAATGATCCGCAAGATCCTGAGCGCTTCGCTCCTGACCGCGCTGTTTCTGGCGACCCCAGCGTTTGCCGAGGAAGCTACCGTCGGACGCCCAATCGAAGCCGGCAGCCTGCACAACGGACGCCTCGACATGGTGGTCTATTACGTCCCAATCGACGGCGACCTCCTGGAGGTCACCGCCACCTTCGCGCCCAAGGGCGGAGGCGATCCGCTGCGCGTCGTCATGGGCCTCGCCGACCGCGACTCCGTTGCCTTCTCCATGCCGGGCTACCGGGGCTCTCTCTACGCGTTCTCGAGGTCCGGCGAGGAGGTGACAGTCGCGACTGGGACCGACAAGCATCCGCGCGCCGACGCGCTACCGGACTGACTCGCCGCGCAGGTCGCAGCCGGCCGCTGCCCGTCGACGCAGGACACAGCATAGACAATGAACGCAATCTATTTCGGCATGAGGCGATGGGCATGAAAAAGCGACTTGTCATTGGGCTGGGCAGCGTCCTGGCCGCGGGGTTAGGGGTGGCCGCATTCGTCACGCTGCCCATTCGCACGCAGGCAACCGCAGTGGCGGATCCGAGGCAGGAAGCGCCGATCGTCAGATTGGTGACGGCGGCGCCAGTGGCTGGATCCGAACGCGGTTTCACGGGCACGATTGCCGCGCGGGTGCAGAGCAATCTTGGTTTTCGCGTACCCGGCAAGATCATCGAGCGCCTGGTGAACGTCGGTGAACGGGTCAAGGCGGGCCAACCGCTTCTGCGGATCGACGACACCGATCTGGCTCTCGCGCTCACCGCCAAGCGCAATGCGGTCGCCGCGGCACGCGCTGTGCTGGTTCAGGCGAGCGCGGACGAAAAGCGCTATGCCGTTCTGGTCAAGAAGGAATTGGCAGCAACTCCGCAGCGCTACGAGCAGGCGAAGGCCGCGTTGGACACCGCGACCGCACAACTCGCCGCCGCCGAAGCGGAAGCGAAAGTCGCGGAAAACGAAGCGGCCTATTCCGTCCTGGTGGCGGACGCGGATGGAACTGTGGTCGAAACCATCGGTGAGCCGGGACAGGTCGTCTCCGCGGGTCAGACAGTGGTTCGGATCGCCCAGGCCGGCCCTCGTGAAGCGGTGGTCGCGCTTCCCGAAACGATCCGGCCGGCGATCGGCTCTGTGGCCGAGGCCGCCGTTTATGCAGCCGATGGGCGCCATACGGCGCATCTGCGGCAGTTGTCGGATGCCGCCGATCCCCAGACCCGTACCTATGAGGCCCGCTATGTGCTCGACGGGGAGGCCGCGGCAGCACCGCTTGGCGCGACCGTGACTATCCGGATCACAAGCCAGGCGAGCCAGCCGGAAGTTCAGGTGCCGCTCGGAGCCGTGCTCGATGATGGCGGCAAAACAGGCGTTTGGGCCCTGGATCGCGCCACCTCGACCGTACACTTCCGACCTGTCGGCCTTGTTCGTGTGACAAGCGAAAGCGCCGTGGTCTCCGGGCTGAACATGGGAGATCCGGTCGTTTCGCTCGGCGCTCATCTTCTGCAGGAGGGCGCTCGCGTCAGGTCTGCTTCCGAAAGCGGGAGCAACTGACGATGAACCTCAATTTTTCAGCGATCGCCGTTCGCGAACGGGCCGTCACCCTGTTCTTCATCCTCCTGCTCGTGGCGGCTGGCGCCTACGCGTTCCTTATGCTCGGGCGGGCGGAGGATCCCAACTTCACCATTAAGACCCTGACGGTCACGACGGCATGGCCGGGCGCGACGGCCCGCGAGATGCAGGACCTTGTCGCCGAGCCGTTGGAGAAGCGGCTTCAGGAGCTCACCTGGTACGATCGGGTCGAGACCACCACGCGGCCGGGCTACGCCTATATGACGGTCACGCTGAAGGACAGCACGCCGCCATCCGTCGTGCAGGAAGAGTTTTACCAGGCCCGCAAGAAGCTGGGGGATGAAGCCCGCAACCTGCCGCCCGGCGTCTACGGCCCCTTCGTCAACGACGAATATTCGGATGTGAGCTTCGCCCTTTATGCGCTGAAGGCCAGAGGCATGCCGATGCGTGAGCTGGCCAGGCAGGCCGAGGCAATTCGACAGGACCTCCTGCACGTGCCCGGCGTCAAGAAGATCAACATCCTCGGTGAGCGCCCCGAACAGATATTCGTCGAGTTCTCCTATGCCAAGCTGGCAACGCTGGGCGTGTCGGCACAGGATATCATCGTCGCATTGCAGCGGCAGAACACCGTCACACCGGCGGGCTCGATCGATACTCAGGGGCCGCAGGTCTTCATCAGGCTCAACGGCGCTTATGACAGTGTCCAGGCTATCGCCGACACGCCGATCGTTGCCGGGGGGCGGACGCTGAAGCTTTCCGACGTTGCCGAGGTCCGCCGCGGCTACGAGGACCCTCCCACCTATCTCATCCGACGCCAGGGCGAGCCCACCATCATGCTCGCGGCCGTTATGCAGGAGGGTTGGGACGGTCGCGCGCTCGGCAAGGCGCTGGAGGATCGGACGGCGGCCATCGCACGAACATTGCCGCTTGGGATAACGCTCGACAAGGTATCCGACCAGGCCGTCAACATCACCTCGGCGGTCGACGAGTTCATGTTGAAGTTCGCGATGGCGCTCGGTGTCGTGCTGCTGATCAGCCTGCTCAGCATGGGCTGGCGCGTCGGCATCGTCGTGGCGGCCGCCGTCCCGCTGACGCTTGCCGCCGTGTTCCTCATCATGCTGGAGACCGGCCGGTTCTTCGATCGCATCACGCTCGGCGCCCTCATCCTGGCGCTCGGTCTTCTCGTGGACGACGCCATCATCGCCATCGAGGTGATGGTGGTGAAGATGGAAGAGGGCATGGATCGCATCAAGGCGGCGGCCTATGCCTGGAGCCATACCGCGGCGCCGATGCTGTCGGGAACGCTCGTGACGATAGCTGGGTTCCTGCCCGTGGGCTTCGCACGCTCGACGGCCGGCGAGTACGCCGGCAATATCTTCTGGGTCGTAGGGTTCGCTCTCATCGTCTCCTGGATCGTCGCCGTGGTTTTCACGCCCTACCTTGGCGTCAAGATGCTGCCCGCGATCAAACCGGTCGAAGGCGGCGTTCACGCCATATACGACACACCGAACTATCGGCGCCTTCGCCGGCTCATCATCTTTGCCGTGCGCCACAAGTTCGTAACCTGCGGTGTCGTCGGCATCGTCTTCGCACTTTCGGTTGTCGGCATGGGCAGCCTGAAACAGCAGTTCTTCCCGACATCCGATCGCCCCGAAGTGCTGGTCGAGGTTCGTCTGCCGGTAGGCACCAGCATCGAGACGACGACCGCCACAGTGGAGAAGCTGGAGCACTGGCTGGACGGCCAGCCCGAAGCCAAGATCGTGACGAGCTACGTCGGTCAGGGCGCTCCGCGCTTCTTCTTCGCGATGGCACCGGAACTGCCTGATGCTGCCTTTGCCAAGATCGTCGTGCTGACACCGGACGCGGAGGCGCGCGAGGCGCTAAAGCACCGGCTCCGGGAGGCGGTATCGCAGGGGCTCGCGCCGGAAGCCGATGTCCGCGTCACGCAGCTTGTGTTCGGACCCTATACGCCGTTCCCTGTCGAGTTCCGGGTCACGGGGCCTGATCCCGCGCAACTCTATAGCATTTCCGAGAAGGCCCTCGACATCATGCGGGGCGTCCCGGACGTGCGGCAGGCCAACCGCGACTGGGGCAACCGCACGCCCGTACTGCGCTTCATCCCTGACCAGGATCGACTGAACCTCATCGGCCTCTCGCCGGCGGAAGTAGGCCAGCAGCTCCAGTTCCTCCTCACCGGCATCCCTGTCACGCAGGTCCGCGAGGACATTCGCAATGTCCCCATCGTGGCGCGCAGCGCTGGGGCTGAGCGGCTGGATCCGGCGCGTCTGGCGGATTTCTCGCTGATGAGCCGGGACGGCCGCCAGATTCCGCTCGACCAGATCGGTCATTCGGAGATCCGTCTTGAAGAGCCGATCCTGAAGCGCCGCGACCGGACGCCCGTCGTCACGATCCGGTCGGATATCAACGAAGCGACTCAGCCTCCGGAGGTCTCAAAGCAGATCATGAAAGCCCTTCAGCCGCTGATCGCGTCCCTTCCGGCCGGCTATAACATTGAAATGGGGGGATCGATCGAGGAGGCTGAGAAGGCCAACACTGCTTTGGGCAAGATCTTCCCGGCCATGATCGCCGCCATGCTGATCGTCATCATGCTGCAGGTACGATCCTTCTCGACGATGGCCATGGTCGTGCTGACCGCACCGCTTGGGCTCGTCGGCGTCGTGCCGATGTTGCTCACCTTCAACCAGCCCTTCGGGTTCAACGCCATTCTGGGCCTGATAGGGCTGGCCGGCATCCTGATGCGCAACACCCTGATCCTGACCGAACAAATCAAGGAGAACCGTGCTGCCGGCCTTGACGACTATCACGCCGTCATTGAGGCCACCGTGCAACGCACGAGGCCGGTGATCCTGACGGCGCTTGCCGCCGTGCTGGCTTTCATCCCCCTTACGCACTCCGTGTTCTGGGGATCGATGGCCTATACGCTGATCGGCGGCACGGCGGCCGGCACGGTGCTGATCCTGCTCTTCCTTCCCGCTCTCTATGCCGCGTGGTTCCGGATCAAGCCGACCGCAGATGTGGCCCATGAGGCTTCGACCGAGGAACCGGAATTGCAAACAGCGATGGCTGCCGAATAGGGCACTGTTGTCGGAAAAGACGGTTCAAGTTCTCGCCCGCCGGTTTTGCCTGAACATATGCAGGGCCAGCCGGACGATCTTGCCGCTTACGAATGATCGCCCAGGGCGAGCCCGGCAGATCCGTTTCATCAGTCCTGGAGACATCCATGAATCGTCCGCTCCGAATGCGAACTGATCCCGACGAGGTGCGCGCGCGCATCCTGGAGGTGGCGGAGGGGCACTTTCGCCGCATCGGCTACAACAAAACGTCGGTGGCCGACATCGCCTCCGAACTCAGCATGAGCACGGCAAACATCTACCGCTTCTTCCCCTCAAGGGACGCAATCAAAGAATCCATCTGCGGGAAAGCTTTGAACGAGGTAGCTGACATCGCCCTCGCAATCGCGCGCACGAACGCGTCGGCCGGGGAGAAATTGGGTCAGCTACTGACCGCCGTTCACCATCACAAGAAGATGACGCTGGTCAAGGAAAGGCGCATGCACGACCTGATTGTCGCCGCCATGCAGGAGAACTGGGCGACCATCAAGGCGCATATCGAGCACGTGGTAACTACCTTAGGGGTCATTATCCGCGAGGGCATCGAATCGGGCGAATTCAATGTCGACGATTCCGCTACGGCGGCGCGTGCCGTCCACACCGCGTTCACGCCGTTCCTCCATCCGATCCTGATCGAGCACTGCGTCCAATACGGCGAAGACACCGAAGCGGGCCTGCGCGAGCAGATCCGATTCATCCTGAAAGCTCTCGGCAAGTCGGATTGACCAGCCTGCCGTATGCAGGATCAAGCCGCCGCTGATGACATCCACGAGGACTCGACGGAGGAACTTGACACACGAACAGCAACGGTTGCCGGACCATGTGCCGGAAGAGGTGCAAAGCCGTCCCTCGTCCGAGACAGCTCTCCAAAGGCAGCCATTTCGGGCGATGCCCGCTGACCAGCCGGATGCGGACCTTGCAGCCCGCCTTCCGACGGTCGGCTTAGGGGTCGACTCCGGCCGCTCGGCCTTGATCGCTTTAGCGACCGCTCATGGCGCAGCTAAGCCATACGGACAAGCGGTTGCGTCGCTCCATTCGGACTTCCATCCTAAATGATTCGAGCCTTAGGGGTTAGTCGAGTCGAAGCTGCCGCTCAGCGCCACCGCCGTTCTCCTGTATTTGCACGCCACGTCCCTACTACGACCGAAACTTGTTGAACTAGGCTAACTCGCGCGACCTCTACTGTTCGGTTCCTCGTGCGGATAGAGCTTGCCGAACAGGGGCAGGTACATCGCGCCCTTGCGCATCAGAAAATCGTGGAAGGTCGCCATCGCCGGCGAGATCGCGTGATCGCTGCGCATCACCGAAAACCATTGCCGGCGGATCGGCATGCCGACAACGTCGAGGATAACCAGCCGGCCGGCTTCGGTTTCGGCAGCGATGGTGTGGGCAGAGATGAAGGCGATGCCGAGCCCGGCCATCACCGCCTGCTTGATGGTCTCGTTCGAGTCCATCTCGACGCCGAGATCGTCGATGCGGCCGGGCACGTCGCTCAGGAATATTTCCAGTGAGATGCGCGTTCCGGAGCCGGGCTCGCGAATGAGGAAATGCTCCTCGGCGATCCGCTCCTTGGAAATGTCGCGTGCCGACGCCAGCGGGTGGTCGGGCGGTGCGATGATGACCAGCGGGTGATCGCCGAAGACCGAAGCACGCACCGGGACTTCCTTGGCCGGGCGTCCCATCAGCGCGATATCGATGTCGTGGTTCTTCAGATTGTCGATCGTCTCGGCGCGGTTGCCGATGGCAAGGCGCATGTCGATATCGGGATGTTCCTTCATGAAGGCGGCCATCAGCCGCGGCGCGAAATATTTGGCCGTGGAAACGACGCCGAGCCGCAAGCTGCCGGCGCGCACGCCCTTGATCGCATCCATCTTGTCTTCGAGCAGACGAAGCCGCTCCTCGATGGCCTGTGCCGTCTCGACGAAGGCCAGACCTGCGGCAGTGGGACGCATGCCGTCCGACGTCCGGTCGAACAAGGCCAGTTGGAACTCCTCCTCCACTTGCCGCAACTGGATCGTCACCGCTGGAGGAGACAGGCCTAACACCTTGGCCGCGCTGACGATTTTTCCATGGCTGATGATTGCCTGAACGGTCTTGAACTGCTTGAGCGTGAGGTTTCTCATACGGCATACTAAAATTTTTTTATTGCCTGAGTAAAGTTATTGAATTTTACTTATCCAGCGTCGTTTGTTCTCCTTTCCCAATCCGGCCGACCCGAGGAGAGGCGGCTGGATCGGGAGGTTACGATGCCAGCGGCAACACTCGACGCTTTTCTGAACTCCTATCTTGGCGAGCCGGACGAACTGCGCTCCGCCGTCGTAGCGACCATCCGTCAGCTGACGCAGGCGGCCACCACAATCCGCAACACCATCAATCAAGGGGTGCTCGGCACCGCCTTTGCGGGAACCCGTGGCGCCAATGCTGACGGCGACATCCAGAAGGATCTCGATGTCTTCGCCGATGACATCTTCCTCGACGCCATGCGCCACGCTCCGGTCGCGCTCTACGCTTCCGAGGAACTGGAGCAGCCGGTGCTGCTCGACAGGCAAGCGCCTCTTGCCATCGCCATCGACCCGCTCGACGGCTCTTCCAACATCGACACCAACGTGTCGATCGGAACGGTCTTCTCGCTTCTCCCTGCAACTGGTGCGCCGGATGGGAATCCGGCCGCCTCGTTTTTGCAGGCAGGCGTGAACCAGCTGGGCGCCGGTTTCTTCATCTACGGGCCGCAGCTGGCGCTGGTTCTGTCGCTCGGCAGCGGCACCCATGTCTTCGTTCTCTCGACCAGGCTCGGCACCTTCGTCCAGGCCTATGAGAGCCGGATCATCCCGCAGCGAACCCAGGAGTTCGCCATCAACGCCGCCAACTACCGGCACTGGGACGAGGCGGTGCGGCTCTACATCGATGACTGCCTTGAAGGCACCGAAGGCCCACGTGAGAAGGACTTCAACATGCGCTGGATCGCCTCTCTGGTTGCGGACTGCTACCGCATATTGATGCGCGGCGGCGTATTCCTGTATCCAGGCGACAAGCGCAAGGGCTACAGGCAGGGGCGACTTCGCCTCGTCTATGAGGCAAACCCGATCGCCTATCTCGTCGAACAGGCGGGCGGTGCCGCCACCGATACGATGACCCGCATCCTCGAAATCGAACCCGAGAGCCTGCACCAGCGCGTGCCCATGGTTTTCGGATCGGCGCGGGAAGTCGCGCGCATCACCCGCTACCACACCGAGCCGAGTGCCATCGGCGAGCGCGCGCCGCTGTTCAGCCGCCGCGGCCTTTTCAGGGCCTGAATACCATGTCGGCAAAGCACCCCATCATTACCATCACCGGGTCGTCGGGCGCAGGCACTACCTCTGTCAAGCGCATCTTCGAGCTGATCTTCCGGCGCGAGAACATCGGGGCCGCCTTCATCGAAGGCGATGCTTTCCATCGCTACGACCGCGCCACGATGAAGGCGAAGGTGGCCGAGGAGGAAAGGGCGGGCAATCCGAACTTCACCCACTTCCACGCCGAGGCCAATGAACTGGCAATCCTCGAAGAGGTATTCGAGGAATATGGCCGCCGGGGAACCGGAAAGACCCGCACATACATCCATGATGAGGATGAGGAGAAGCAGTACGGCACGCCGCCGGGACATTTCACCGAATGGCGCGAATTTCCGCCGAGCGACCTGCTCTTCTACGAGGGCCTGCATGGCTGCGTCGTCACCGACAAGATCAACCTGGCCAGGCACGCGGATCTCAAGATCGGCGTGGTGCCGGTCATAAATCTCGAATGGATCCAGAAGATCCATCGCGACCGCGCAACGCGCGGCTATTCCACCGAGGCGGTGATGGACGTGATCCTGCGCCGTATGCCGGACTATGTCCGCTACATCGTCCCGCAGTTTTCGCAGACCGCCATCAACTTCCAGCGCGTGCCGATCGTCGACACGTCCAATCCATTCATCGCGCGCTGGATTCCGACGCCCGACGAATCGATGCTGGTTATCCGCTTCGCCAATCCCCGCGGCATCGATTTCCCCTACCTGCTTTCGATGATCCACGACTCGTTCATGTCGCGGCCGAATTCCATAGTGGTGCCCGGCAACAAGCTCGACCTTGCCATGCAGCTGATCCTGACGCCGCTCATCCTGCAATTGATCGAACGCAAGAACCGTGTGTCGTGAGGAGGACGCCATGAACAGCCAGGCAGCAGCATTGAAGCCCGTCGCCGCCGTCTCGGAGCGCGACATGGCCAACGCCATTCGCGCACTGGCGATGGACAGCGTCCAAAAGGCCAATTCCGGTCATCCGGGCATGCCGATGGGCATGGCCGATGTCGCGACGGTGCTGTTCAGCCGCTTCATCAACATCGATCCGTCGGCCCCCAACTGGCCCGATCGTGACCGCTTCGTGCTGTCGGCCGGGCACGGCTCGATGCTGCAGTATGCGCTGCATTACCTGCTAGGCTTTGAAGACATGCCGATCGAGGAGTTGCAGCGGTTTCGCCAGCTGGGCAGCCGCACCGCCGGGCATCCGGAATATGGCCATGCGCTTGGCATCGAGACGACGACCGGCCCGCTTGGACAAGGCATTTCGACCGCTGTCGGCATGGCGCTGGCGGAGCGCATGCTTGCGGCCCGCCACGGCGCCGATCTCGTCGACCATTTCACCTACGCAATCGCCGGCGACGGCTGCCTGCAGGAAGGCATCAGCCACGAGGCGATCGATCTTGCCGGTCACCTGAAGCTCTCCCGGCTGATCGTCTTTTGGGACGACAATGCGATCTCGATCGACGGGCCCACTTCCCTGTCGACATCGATGGACCAGCCGGCGCGGTTCAAAGCCGCTGGATGGCATGTCCAGTCGGTGAACGGCCACGACACGGAAGCCGTTGCGGCGGCAATCGAAGCGGCGCAGCAATCGGACCAGCCGTCTCTGATCGCCTGCCGCACGGTGATCGGCAAGGGCGCCCCAAATTTGGGTGGTTCGGAAAAGACGCATGGCGCGCCGCTGGGCGATGCGGAGATCGCCGCGACGCGCGAAAACATCGGCTGGGCCTTCGCGCCGTTCGAGGTGCCGGACGATATCCTTTTCGCCTGGCGCGCGATTGCCGGCCGCGGTCAAGCGGCACGCCGCGCCTGGGAGCAGCGGCTTGCCGCCTCACCACGGCGGCAGGCCTTCGAGAGCGCGGTCGCCGGCGCCCTGCCCGACGCGGTCTTCGAAGTACTCGACGCTTTCCGCAAGGAGCATGTCGGGAAGGCGACCAAGGTTGCAACGCGAAAAGCCTCGGAAATGGCACTCGCTGCGATCAATGGCGCAACCGAACTGACCGTCGGCGGCTCCGCCGATCTGACGCATTCGAACCTGACGATCACCAAGGGTATGAACCGCATCGCGCCGGGCGACTACGCCGGCCGCTACATCCACTATGGAATCCGCGAGCACGGCATGGCCGCAGCCATGAACGGCATCGCGCTGCATGGCGGCTTCGTGCCTTATGGCGGCACGTTCCTGTGCTTCGCCGACTACGCGCGCGGCGCGATGCGGCTCTCGGCGCTCATGGGCCAGCGCGTCATCTATGTGATGACGCATGATTCCATTGGTCTCGGCGAGGACGGCCCGACCCACCAGCCGGTCGAGCACCTGGCGATGCTGCGGGCGACGCCAAACCTCAACGTCTTCCGCCCGGCCGACATCATCGAAACGGCGGAGTGCTGGGAACTGGCGCTGAGAAGCGAGAAGCGGCCGAGCGTGCTGGTGCTCTCGCGCCAGAACCTGCCGATGCTGCGCCAAGCACCAAGCGGCGAGCCACACAGCGACGAGAACCGGTCGAGCCGGGGCGCCTACATCCTGCGCGAGCCAGCCGGGCAGCGCGCGCTGACGCTGATCGCCACCGGCTCGGAGGTCGAGATCGCGGTTGCCGCCGCCGAACGGCTGGAGACCGAGCACGGGGTCGCCGCCGCAGTTGTCTCGATGCCGTGCTGGGAGCTTTTCGAGCAGCAGGACGCCGGCACCCGCAAGGCCGTCCTCGGCTCGGCGCCCCGCATCGCCATCGAAGCCGCAGCACGGCTCGGCTGGGACCGCTGGATCGGCGACACCGGCACTTTCGTCGGCATGGCCGGTTTCGGCGCCAGCGCCCCTGCCCCGGATCTCTACCGGCATTTCGACATCACGCCCGAAGCCGTCGCGGCAGCGGCGCTGAAGCTCATCATCTAGGAGAAACCGACAATGGCCCGCATCACCCTTCGCCAGCTTCTCGACCATGCCGCCGAGCACGGCTACGGGGTGCCGGCATTCAACATCAACAACATGGAACAGGGCCTCGCCATCATGGAGGCCGCCAGGGCCTGCGATGCGCCGGTTATCATCCAGGCCTCACGCGGCGCCCGTTCCTATGCCAATGACATCATGCTGGCCAAGATGATGGAGGCGTTGACCGAAATCCATCCGGCCATTCCGCTCTGCATCCATCAGGATCACGGCAACAACGAAGCCACCTGCCTGTCGGCGATCCGCCACGGCTTCACCTCGGTGATGATGGACGGATCGCTGATGGCGGATGCCAAGACACCGGCGAGCTACGATTACAACGTCGCCATCACCGAACGTGTCGCACGCATGGCGCATTGGGTCGGCGCTTCGGTCGAAGGCGAGCTCGGCGTGCTCGGCTCGCTGGAGACCGGCCAGGGCGAGGCCGAGGACGGGCACGGCGCCGAAGGTGCGCTTTCCCATGACCAGCTTTTGACCGATCCCGATCAGGCGGTCGACTTCGTGACCGCCACCCGGGTCGACGCGCTGGCGATCGCCTGCGGTACCTCGCACGGCGCCTATAAATTCAGCCGCAAGCCCGACGGCGGCATCCTGGCCATGCAGGTGATCGAGGCGATTCACGAAAAGCTGCCCAACACGCATCTGGTCATGCACGGGTCTTCCTCCGTGCCGCAGGAACTGCAGGACATCATCAACAACTATGGCGGCGAGATGCCCCAGACCTTTGGCGTCCCGGTCGAGGAAATCGAGCGCGGCATCCGCTACGGCGTGCGCAAGGTCAACATCGACACCGATTGCCGAATGGCCATGGCCGGGCAGTTCCGCCGCGTTGCGACGGAGGACCCGCGCGAATTCGATCCGCGTAAATTCCTGAAACCCGCCATGGACGCGCTGCGCGACCTTTGCCGCGATCGCTTCGAACGCTTCGGCACCGCAGGCCACGCGTCGAAGATCAGGGTGATCGCCATGGATGAGATGGCGAAACGTTACGCCGCAGGAAAGCTCGACCCCCATATCGCAACCGCGAAAGCCGCCTGAGCGGCAAACAGGAGACCTGCCATGAACAAGATCGACATGCCCTCAGCAGGCACGCTCAAGGAAGGCAAGGAACGCTACAGGTCGGGCGTCATCCCCTACAAGAAGATGGGCTACTGGGAGCCGGACTACCGGCCCAAGGAGACCGACCTGATCGCCATGTTTCGGATCACGCCGCAGCCCGGCGTCGACCACGAGGAGGCGGCCGCCGCCATCGCCGGCGAATCCTCTACCGCGACATGGACCGTGGTGTGGACCGACAGGCTGACCGCCTGCGAGCTCTACCGCGCCAAGGCATTCAAATCCGAGCCGGTGCCGAACACAGGTCCAGGCACCAGGATCGAGCAACAGTACTTCGCCTATATCGCCTACGACCTCGACCTGTTCGAGCCCGGCTCCATCGCCAACCTGACTGCATCGATCATCGGCAACGTGTTCGGCTTCAAGGCCGTCAAGGCCCTGCGGCTCGAGGACATGCGCATCCCGGTGGCTTACCTCAAGACCTTCCAGGGCCCGGCGACCGGCATCGTGGTGGAACGCGAGCGGCTCGACAAGTTCGGCCGGCCGCTGCTCGGCGCGACGACGAAGCCCAAGCTTGGCCTGTCCGGCCGCAACTACGGCCGCGTCGTCTACGAGGCGCTGAAAGGTGGCCTCGACTTCGTCAAGGATGACGAGAACATCAACTCACAGCCCTTCATGCATTGGCGCGACCGCTTTCTCTACTGCATGGAGGCTGTGAACAAGGCCTCGGCCGCCACCGGCGAAGTCAAGGGCCATTATCTCAACGTCACCGCCGGCACGATGGAGGACATGTACGAGCGCGCCGAATTTGCAAAACAGCTTGGCTCCTGCATCGTCATGATCGACCTCGTCATTGGCTACACGGCGATCCAGTCGATGGCCAAGTGGGCACGCCGCAACGACATGATCCTGCACCTCCACCGGGCCGGCAACTCGACCTATTCGCGCCAGAAGAACCACGGCATGAATTTTCGCGTCATCTGCAAATGGATGCGGATGGCCGGCGTCGATCACATCCATGCCGGCACGGTGGTCGGCAAGCTGGAAGGCGACCCGCTTATGATCAAGGGGTTTTATGACACGCTGCGCGAGGAGCGCACGCCGCAGAACCTCGAAACCGGGCTGTTCTTCGATCAGGACTGGGCCTCGCTCAACAAGGTGATGCCCGTCGCCTCCGGCGGCATCCATGCCGGCCAGATGCACCAGTTGATCCATTATCTCGGCGAGGACGTCATCCTGCAGTTCGGCGGCGGCACGATCGGCCATCCGGACGGCATCCAGGCCGGCGCGACGGCCAATCGCGTCGCGTTGGAGGCGATGATCCTCGCCCGCAACGAGGGCCGCGACTATCTGCGCGAAGGAACCAAAATCCTCGAACAGGCGGCCAGATGGTGCACGCCGCTCAAGGCGGCCCTGGAGACGTGGAAGGACGTCACCTTCAACTACGAATCGACCGACACGGCCGACTTCGTGCCAACCGCAACGCCGAGCTTCTAGACGAAAGGAACCGTCGCCATGATGACCAATCCCGGAAACAAGGTCACGCAGGGACAGTTTTCGTTCCTGCCCGAGCTAACCGATGAGCAGATTTCGGCGCAGATCAAATACGCACTGAAAAACCACTGGGCGGTCAGCGTCGAGTACACGGACGATCCACATCCGCGAAACACCTATTGGGAAATGTACGGCAACCCGATGTTCGACCTGAGGGACCCGGCGGGCATCCTGCTTGAAGTCGACAATTGCCGGAGAGCTATGCCCAACATGTATGTCCGGGTCACCGCCTTCGATTCGACCAAGGGCTGGGAAGCACCGCGCATGTCATTCATCGTCAACCGGCCACCCAATGAACCCGGGTTCCGGCTGCTGCGCCAAGAGCGTGACGGCCGCAGTCAGGGCTATTCGATCGTGCCTTATGCGACCGACAGGCCCGAAGGCGAACGGAGCTAGGCGAACCATGCTGGACGCGATAGCTAAGAGCGCTGCCGCGCAGGGCGAATCGGTTGATCTACAGGCCGAGTTCGAGGCCTCCAACATCGACGAGGTGATGGACAAGCTCGACCGCGAACTCGTCGGCCTGAAGCCCGTCAAGACCCGCATCCGCGAGATCGCGGCGCTGCTTCTGGTCGACCGGCTTCGCCGCAAGTTCGGGCTGACCTCGGGCGCGCCGACGCTGCACATGAACTTTACGGGGAATCCCGGTACCGGAAAGACCACCGTGGCGCTCAGAATGGCCGAAATCCTGCATCGTCTCGGCTATGTCCGCGAAGGGCACATGGTCGCGGTGACGCGCGACGATCTCGTCGGCCAGTATGTGGGCCACACCGCGCCCAAAACCCGCGAAGTGATCAAGCGCGCCATGGGCGGGGTGCTTTTCATCGACGAGGCCTACTATCTCTACAAGCCCGAGAACGAACGCGACTACGGCCAGGAATCGATCGAAATCCTGCTGCAATGCATGGAAAACAACCGTGACGATCTGGTTGTGATTCTTGCCGGCTACAAGGACAAGATGGACCGCTTCTTCGACAGCAATCCCGGCATGCGCTCGCGCATCGCCCATCACCTCGATTTTCCGGACTACGGCGTCAGCGAACTCAAATCAATCGCCGAGATCATGCTGGCGGAACAGAATTACCGCCTCAGCGAAGCGGCGGCCAAGGCGCTCGAAGAGTATCTCCCGATCCGCATGCGGCTGCCGCATTTCTCCAACGCCCGCTCCGTTCGCAATAGCCTCGACCGGGCGCGGCTTCGCCAGGCCGGCCGGCTTTTCGCATCGCGCGACCGGGCGTTGACGAAAATCGATCTTATCACCATCGAGGAATCCGATATTCGCGGCAGCCGCGTGTTCGCGGAAGGTAAGCTCGAAGGCGAACCGGAGACGAAGGCGCGCTGACAAGATGACGGCGGTTGGTGTGCAGCGACCGGAAACGGACGACAGAATGGGAGCCGACGACCATGGATAGCAAGACAATCATCGCGCCCTCGGTGCTTTCCGCGGACTTCTCGCGGCTCGGCGACGAGGTCGAAGCGGTCGTCCGGGCGGGTGCCGACTGGATCCATCTCGACGTGATGGATGGCCATTTCGTGCCCAACATCACCTTCGGTCCGCCGGTGGTCAAGGCGATCCGTAATCGAACGGACAAGGTCTTCGACTGCCACCTGATGATCGCGCCGGCCGACGCCTATCTCGGCGCCTTCGCCGATGCCGGCTGCGACATCATTACGGTGCATGCCGAGGCCGGACCGCATCTCGACCGTTCGCTGCAGGCAATCAGAAATCTCGGCAAGAAGGCCGGCGTGTCGCTGAACCCGTCAACGCCGGAAAGCGTCATCGAATATGTACTTGACCGGCTCGATCTGGTGCTTCTGATGACGGTCAATCCGGGCTTCGGCGGCCAGGCCTTCATTGCGGCGGTCGTCGACAAGGTCAGGCGGGTCAAGGCGCTGGTCGGCCATCGTCCGATCGACATAGAGATCGACGGCGGCGTCACGCCCGAAACCGCTCCGCTGGTCACCGCGGCCGGCGCCAATGTGCTGGTCGCCGGCTCGGCCATCTTTAAGGGCGGCACCGAGGCGGCCTATCGCGCCAATATCGGCGCCATCAGGCAGGCGGCCGACGGGGCGATCCGGAAAGCGGCGTAAACCGTTTCATCGGAGGGCAAACATTTCATCGGAGGAAAACTTGGCGGCAATCCCACCTGTCTGCGATTTCGGCTGGCGAGCCATCGACGCCGTTTTGCCAGGCGTCGACGGCACATCGCATTCGATCTTAAGCCACGCCGGCCCGAACGGGCTGGTGGTGGCCTTCATCTGCAACCACTGCCCCTATGTGAAGGCGGTGATTTCACGCATGGTGCGCGACGCCAATGACCTCAAGGCCGAAGGCATCGGCTTTGTCGCGATCAACTCCAATGATAGCGACGCCTATCCAGATGATTCCTTCGACAACATGAAGCTCTTTGCGAGGACGAACGGCCTCACTTTCCCCTATCTCCATGACGAGCACCAGACGGTGGCGCGTGCCTACGGAGCCGTTTGCACCCCGGATTTCTTCGGGCTCAACAGCGAGTTGACGCTGCAATACCGCGGCCGGCTGGACGCGTCGCGACGCGACGCCGAATCGCCCAGGCTGAGGCGCGACCTGTTCGAGGCGATGAAGCAGGTTGCCCGAACCGGCGACGGACCGCTTGACCAGATCGCTTCGATCGGCTGTTCGATCAAGTGGAAGGATGCTGCATGAACGTCGGCGCAGGCAGGCCGTTTCGCTCGCCCAAGGCGATCCTGTTCGACCTCGACGGCACACTGGTCGATTCGGCGCCTGATATAGCGGCCGCCGTCAACGAATTGCTGGCCGGCCACGATCTGCCGCCGCTGCGGCTGGATCAGGTCAAGGCCATGATCGGCGGCGGCATCAGGAAACTGGTCGAACGCGCCTTCGCGGCTTCCGGCACGCCGCTCCTCGGCAGCGCGCTCGATGAGGCCAACCGCGTCATGGCGCCGATCTATCGCAGGCATCTGACCGGCCGCACGGGGCTGATGCCTGGCGTCAGGGAGGTTCTCACGCACTTGCATTTGAGCGGAATAGCCATGGCCGTGGTGACCAACAAGCCGCAGCTGGCGGCGCGCGAAATCCTGCTGCATTTTAGGCTGACGGAATATCTCGGCGCGATCGTCGGCGGAGACGCGGTGACATACTTGAAACCGGCGCCAGACGCGCTGTTGCTGGCGCTCGACCTGCTTCAGGTCGAACCTCGTGACACGCTGATGGTCGGAGACAGCAGCGCCGACGTGGCCGCCGCCCGCGCCGCCGGCATGGCCGTCATTCTGCTGCGTGGCGGATACAGCCAAATTCCCGTTGAAGAGCTTGGCGCCGACCTCGTTTGCGACAGCCTGTTCGATCTGCCGTCCGCGATGCAGAGGCTGCAAGACGCTGCGTGACCCCATGCGCAAAGCCGAGCCAACGCCGGCCGAGCGCAGTCCAACGGCCGGCAGTACCGCGTTATTTTGAGAATTGTTTCAGATAAGCAATGACGTTGGCGATGTCCTCGTCTTTCTTGAGGCCGACAAACGCCATCTTGGTTCCTTTGACCATCGCCCTGGGATCGCGAAGGTAGGTCGTCAGCGTGGCCTCATCCCATTTGACGCCGGACTTGCCGGCCTCGGTCATGGCCTTGGAATAGCTGAACCCCGGATGCGTCCCGGCCGTTCGGCCGATGACGCCGTTCAAGGACGGGCCGACCTTGTTCTGGTCCTTGTCTGCGACGTGGCAGACCTTGCATTTGGCGAAGACCTTCTCACCCGCCGCGACATCCTGTGCCTGAGACTGGGTAGTGACAAAGGTGGCGACGGACACGGCGGCGAAAAAAGCGACTGCGCGCATGGCATTTCCTCATTGATCGTGTGAGTGCCCGGGACACTTTACGCGTGTCGATGCCTTGATCGCCGGCATTCGTTTTAAAGCGGGAGAGCGAACCATTCGTCCTTCCTCCCCGGACTGGCAGCACCTGCACACCTCGAAAAGCTAGACTGCCGATGAGGGAAGTCAATCGTACAAAGGTCCTGTTTCGTTTCCCGACTGCGCGAAGGGAAGTGTGTAGCGACACGCGGTCCACATCATTGACGCCTGTTGGCCGAACGCGTAGCCTCACTCCAACCGGTTTGCTGTTTGGGCACCTTCAGGAATCCGCGCAACTCCAAAGCACGAACTCTGGAGAGTTCGCCGCGCAGGCGACGATAAGTGCCAAATGGACATGGTCGATCTCATATTAACGGTGTGCCTTAGCGCCAATCCGGGCAATTGCCGAGATGAACATCTCTATTTCGAGAGCCGCGGCTCTCTGTTCCAATGCATGTTCCTGGCGCCCGCCGAGATCGCAAAATGGTCTCAGGAACATCCGAGTCTCAAGGTCGTGCGCTGGAAATGTGCCGTTCCGAGCAAGGAACGAGCGATTTGATCGACATTCCTGGTTCGTCGACGGCCCTGAAAGAGGAGACGCCATGATGATTTCGCGGCGTACGACGCTGCGCTTGGCGGCTCTGGCGGCCATCCTCGCCTCAAGGCCGGTTGCCGTCTTTGCGGCCGCTAAGGTCCGAATTGGTGTCCTGAAGTTCGGCACCGTGAGCTGGGAACTCGATACGCTGAAACGCCACAAGCTCGACGAGGCCAACAGGATCGATCTGGAGATTGTCTACTTCGCCGGGGAGGATGCGACCAACGTCGCGCTGCTGGCCGGCGCGATCGACATGATCGTGACCGACTGGCTGTGGGTCTCGCGCCAGCGCTCCGAGGGCGGCGATCTTACATTGGCCCCTTATTCGACCGCCGTGGGGGCAATCATGGTGAAGCAGGAATCGCCGATCCGGACGCTCGCCGACCTCAAGGGAAAGAAAATCGGTGTCGCCGGCGGCCCGCTCGACAAGAGCTGGCTGCTGGTCCAGGCGCTGGCCAGACGCGAGCACGGCCTCGAGCTGCCGACAGCCTGTGACGTCGTCTTTGGCGCGCCGCCGCTGATTTCTGAAAAGGCGATGCAGGGCGAACTCGATGCCGTGCTCAATTTCTGGCATTTCTGCGCCCGGCTCGAGGCCAATGGCTTTCGTCGGTTGATCGGTGCGGATGACGCGACGAAAGCGCTTGGTGCCTCGGGCCCCGTGTCGGCACTCGGCTACGTCTTCCACGACCAATGGGCGAGCGACGATCCGGATGCCGCCCGGGGCTTCTTGAAGGCATCCAAGCAGGCCAAGGACTTGCTGGCCAAATCCGATGATGAATGGCTGCGCCTGGCGCCGCTCATTCGCGCAGAAGGCAAGGAGCTGGAAAAACTGCGCGACCGCTATCGCCAGGGCATCCCCAGACGGCCGGTCGCCGAAGAAGCGGCCGATGCGGGCAAACTCTATCACGTGCTGGCCGCGATAGGCGGCGAGAAGCTGGTTGGCAGGGCGCCCGAGATGGCGCCCGGCACGTTCTGGCCGGAACTCGCGAAATGACCGCAACGGAAGACAAGTCGCGTCGATCCGGCTTTGCGACGGCGCTGACGCCAGCGCTGACGGTAACGGTTTCCCTGCTGGGACTTTGCCTGCTGTGGAGCCTCGCGGCCAATCTGTGGCAAAGCCGCGCTTTGCCCTCACCAGGGCAGGTCTGGCAGGTGCTGCTCAGGGAAGCGGCGAGCGGCGACCTTTTTTATCACCTTGGCGCGACGCTCGGACGGGTTGCTGCGGCGTACGTCGTCGCAATGATTATCGGCTCGGTCATCGGCGTCATCCTCGGCAGCTACCGCGGTGCGGACCGGTTCTTCAGTCCATGGGTGGTCCTGTTTCTCAACATTCCCGCGCTGGTGGTCATCGTGCTCGCCTATATCTGGTTCGGCCTCAACGAGGCGGCGGCGATTGGCGCGGTTGCCGTGAACAAGATCCCGAATGTCGTGGTGACGATGCGCGAAGGCGCCAGGGCGTTTGATCCGCGTTATGCCGAAATGGCCGCCGTCTACCGCTTCACCCCACTCGAGCGCATCCGCCATGTCCTGTTGCCGCAACTGCAGCCCTATTTTGCCGCGGCCTCGCGATCCGGCATCGCCCTCATCTGGAAGATCGTCCTGGTGGTCGAACTGCTCGGCCGCTCCAATGGCGTCGGTTTCCAGATCTATCTCTATTTCCAGCTCTTCGACGTCGCCGCCATTCTCGCGTACACGCTGGCTTTCGTGGCGGTGATGCTTGTCATCGAACTTCTCCTGGTGCAGCCCATTGAACGACATGCAACCCGTTGGCGCGGTCGTCCCGCTTAGGGTCGATATCGCCGAAAAGACCTTCAGGTCCGCGCAAGGCGTCTCGATCACGGCGCTTCAGGGTATGTCCTTCGAGGTCCGGCAGGGCGAATTCGCTTGCCTGCTTGGGCCGTCGGGCTGCGGCAAGACCACGACGTTGCGCATCCTGCTTGGACTGGACAAAGACTTTTCCGGCTCTTTCCAACTGCCGCAAGGCGGCTCGAACCGCATCGCCGCCGTGTTCCAGGAGCCTACTTTGCTGCCATGGCGGACGGTGGAGCAGAATGTCAGGCTGGCGCTGCCGAAAAGCCTAAGAGCAAAGAGTCTCGACGAGCTGTTTGACACTCTCGGCCTCGCCGGCATGCGCTCGCTCTATCCGGCGGAGCTTTCGCTCGGCCTTGCGCGCAGGGCAGCGCTTGCCAGGGCTTTCGCCACCGAACCGGCGGTGCTTTTCCTGGACGAACCCTTTGCCTCCCTCGACGAACAGACCGCCGAGCGGCTTCGGCAATTGCTTTTGACCGTCTGGTCAGCGCGGCCTACGACCGCCTTGATGGTCACGCACAATCTGCGCGAGGCACTGATGCTGTCGGACCGCATCATCGTGCTTGCGCAGCGCCCAGCCCACGTGCTCGGCATGTTCGACGTAAGAGTGCCGCGGCAGCATCGCAATCCACAGGTGATGAGCGACCTTTTGCGGTCGTTCCAGCAAAAATTTCCGGGTGTGGCCTGATTGCCTTACGGCTCGAATGCGGATGGCAAGGTATTTCGCAGCCAATGGCCGATGGAAACTGCGGGACTCTGAGGCGCACGGCCACGCGTGCCTGTTCCGCCTGACTAAAAGCAACGTACGTCGGCTTCAGCCTGAGCGCGTTTCAGTTCCGTGCGCGCCGCCTTCGCTGGCGCGCTTTCGCGAAACAACCCTGCCGCCTCCCCTGTCGTCAACGACATGCTTTTGAAGGTCTCCGCCCTCTCATAGTGATCGTAAGGAAGGATCGAGGCGATGACATCGATCGAGCAGGAACAGCTTTCAAGCGCCTGACGTGTCTGGCCATTTGTTTGCATGCAGCCGAGCACGTAGTCGGCAATCGTTGCCGTCGGGTAGTCTCCCTCGGCGTTGGCCAAGTTGGCAAAAGCCAGCGTCGCCGCAAAGGCCACCGGCAAGGTGAGAGATCCAACAGACCTTATCATGAGGAACCTCCAGTTGGCCTGGACACCATGCATCCAGACGGGGTCATCGCTCCAATTGGCGACGTGCCGCAAAGCCAGTCAAGCTCCCATGGCCTGCGTATAGGACCAAAGGAGG
Organism: Mesorhizobium sp. M0954; assembly: GCF_040319155.1. Taxonomy (NCBI): domain Bacteria; kingdom Pseudomonadati; phylum Pseudomonadota; class Alphaproteobacteria; order Hyphomicrobiales; family Phyllobacteriaceae; genus Mesorhizobium; species Mesorhizobium sp. M0954. The sequence continues at coordinate 37,592 of NZ_JAMYNR010000015.1, forward strand.
AATGCCCTATCGACCGACAAGAGCCCGCTTCATGACCCGTTGCGCACCCTCCTTCATACGTTCATTTCATGCTTCGCTCACTATCGGCAACGAGCGAGACGCCCGCATACTTACTCGTAAGTGCCACGCAGAATATATCGAAATAAAGTCAAATGTGTATCACCTCGAGAATACGCGAACAATATGTTTGCTATATATATCGCGGCTGGCGGTCATCCTCTTATTAGTTTTTCACGCGGCGCTTATTTTAATTGTTTCTAAATATTGCATCGCACCATATCGATATTGCAGCGCAGCGACCCATTGTAGGTTTTTGCTTGCCTGGCGTTTTACGATGACATAGCTTTTTCCTGTTTCCGGCTTCAAGAGCGCCACCGTCATCAGGGAGCGGCGGCAGTCTTTCGAAGACCAAGGGGGGCGGGCGGTAACGGTGCCCTCTGCTTCGGGGTAGGTCGTGACAGCTGCCGGAAAATAACTTCCCAACATGAATTGCTTGGGCAAGCCCTTGTGGGGCTTGACGGTCGATTCTTCACTGCGAACCCGGGAGGATTTTGGATGCGTGTACTTGCGAAAACTACTTACATTCTGACGACCGCGGCGTTTTTATCGCTCGGCGCTGCCTATACGGCTTCGGCCAACGAAGACCTTGCAAAGCTCGCATCGGATGCGAAAAACTGGGCGATGCAGACGGGTGACTACGCCAACACCCGCTATTCCAAACTCAACCAGATCACTGCCGACAATGTGAAGAACCTGCAGGTCAAATGGAGCTTTTCCACCGGCGTGCTGCGCGGTCATGAAGGCGGGCCGCTGGTCATCGGCGACGTGATGTATGTCCACACGCCTTTCCCAAACAACGTCTATGCTCTCGACCTCAAGAATGACGGCAAGATCCTGTGGAAATACGAGCCCAAGCAGGACACGAACGTCATTCCGATCATGTGCTGCGACACGGTCAATCGCGGTGTTGCCTATGGCGACGGCAAGATCATTCTCAACCAGGCCGACACCACCGTCGTCGCGCTCGATGCCAAGACTGGCAAGGTCGTCTGGTCTGTCAAGAACGGAGACCAGACCGACGGCGGAAAGGGCGAATCCGGCACGTCGGCACCCGTAGTCATCAAGGACAAGGTGCTCGTGGGCGTCTCCGGTGCTGAATTCGGTGTTCGCGGCTGGCTGGCCGCCTACAATCTGAAAGACGGCAAGCTCGCCTGGAAAGCCTATTCGGAAGGTCCTGACGCAGACACCCTTCTCGATCCCGAGAAGACGACCCATCTCGGCAAGCCTGTCGGAAAGGATTCCGGCACGAACACCTGGGAAGGCGAACAGTGGAAGACGGGCGGCGGCACGACATGGGGATGGTATTCCTATGATCCCAAGCTGAACCTGGTCTATTACGGCACCGGCAATCCCTCGACCTGGAACCCGGTCCAGCGCCCCGGTGACAATCGCTGGTCCATGACAATCATGGCTCGCGATGCGGATACCGGTGTTGCCAAATGGCTCTACCAAATGACCCCGCATGATGAGTGGGACTATGACGGCATCAACGAGATGATTCTCGTCGATGGCATGGAGGTCAACGGCGCCAAGCACGACGTGCTGGTGCATTTCGACCGCAACGGCTTTGCCTACACAATGGATCGCGCCACCGGCGAACTTCTCGTCGCCAAGAAATACGATCCGGCAGTGAACTGGGCGACGGAAGTCAACATGGATCCCAAGAGCGACCAGTATGGCCGCCCGCAGGTCGTGGCCAAGTATTCGACCCAGCAGAACGGCGAAGACAACAACTCGACCGGTATCTGCCCGGCCGCGCTTGGAACCAAGGACCAGCAGCCGGCCGCCTACTCGCCGAAGACCGGGTTGTTCTACGTGCCGACCAACCATGTCTGCATGGACTATGAGCCTTACAAAGTGAGCTACACCGCCGGTCAGCCCTATGTGGGCGCCACCGTGTCGATGTATGCGGCGCCCGGCGGTGACGGTAACATGGGCAACTTCATTGCATGGGATGCAGCCAAGGGTGAGATCGTCTGGTCGAAGCCCGAGCAGTTCTCGGTGTGGTCGGGCGCATTGGCGACGGATGGCGACGTCGTCTTCTACGGTACCCTCGAAGGCTACATCAAGGCGGTCGATAAGGACGGCAAGGAACTCTACAAGTTCAAGACCCCGTCCGGCATCATCGGCAACATCACGACCTACGAGCATGACGGCAAGCAGTACGTCGCCGTTCTGTCCGGCGTCGGTGGATGGGCCGGTATCGGTCTGGCAGGTGGGCTGCTTTCGCCCGATAACGCCGCCGCCTGGCATGGCGCCGTTGATCAGGGCCGTGCGCAGGGCGACCAGGCCGCGGTCGTTGGAACCGCCGGTCTGGGTGCTGTCGGCGGTTATGCGGCACTTGCCGACTATACGACGCTGGGCGGGCAGCTCACCGTCTTCGGCCTCCCGGACTGATAACCGGGATGAGCCTCACGGCTAGGTTCGAAAACGAGAGCCCGGGTCACCCCGAAGCCGGGAACCGGGCTCTCGATTGCGCCGCGCACCCCACTCCGATCAATGCCGCTGCACGACGGCAGCCAGGGTTTCTGGCAAACGAAGGAAGAGCCTGAATGATCGTTCGCATTGCAGTTTCCGCTCTCGCCCTGGTCCTGCTGCCTCTGGCCAGCTCAAATCTGGTACGGGCCGAAGACAGCATGGAGAAAGCCAAGGCGGTGAAGCAAGAAGGAGGCAAATATTTAGATGCGGACGGAAATCCGACCTACAAGATCGAAAACGGAACCGTCGATTGGTACACCTTCAGCGGGTACCGCCGGTATCACTCAGATTGCCATGTCTGTCACGGACAGGACGCCACAGGTTCGAGCTATGCGCCTGCCCTGGCTAATAGCCTGAAGAACATGGATTACGCCACGTTCCTGTCGATCGTCGCCGAGGGCCGCAAGAATGTCGGCGGCGGCAAGGAGAACGTCATGCCCGCCTTTGGCGACAACAAGAACGTCTATTGTTACCTGGACGATCTCTACGTCTATCTGCGCGCGCGCGCCGATGGCGCGGCACCCCGCGGCAGGCCGCCCAAGCACGAAAACAAGGCTCAGGCAGCCAAGGATGCCGAAGCATCCTGCATGGGTGGATGATATGACCGGCTGCACTGCATCGAAGCTGCGTGTCGTTCTGCCGATCCTCGGCGCGCTCGCCTTGCTGCCGTCGAATGTTCTGGCGCAAAATGCCGGGCTTGGCGCTGCGGGCGAACTGGTCGATCCCGACATTCTGCGCGTCTGCGCCGATCCCTCGAACATGCCCTTTACCGACAAGAACGGCCAAGGCTTCGAAAACAAGCTGGCTGAACTGGTTGCCAAGAAGACGGGGCGGAAATCAGTCGCTTACACGTGGTTTCCCACTGTCACCGGCTTTGTGCGCAATACGCTGGGGGCCAATCGATGCGACATCATCATGGGCTACGCCCAAGGCGATGAACTGGTGCAGAACACCAACGCCTACTACCGCTCCGCCTATGTGCTCGTATACCCCAAAGGCAACGGCATGGAAGGCATCGAGACGATCGAAGACCCGAAACTTTCCGGCAAGAGAATCGGCGTCGTCGAAAGCACGCCGCCAACCGCCAACATGGCCGCCAACAAGCTTCTGCGGACCGCCAAGATCTACCCGCTGGCGGTGGATACGCGCGTCACGCCTTCCATGGGGGAGGTCATGATCAAGGACATGCTCGCCGGCAAGATCGACGCGGCGGTCCTGTGGGGGCCGATGGCGGGCTACTATGCCAGGGAACTCGGAGCCGATGTCACCATTGTTCCGCTGTTGAAGGAAAAAACCGGCTCGCGCATGTCCTACCGCATTACCATGGGTGTACGTCCGTCCGACCAGGAATGGAAACGGACGCTAAACCGGGTGATCAGGGAAAACCAGGCGGAGATCACCAAGCTCCTGCTGGGTTACAATGTGCCGCTGATCGACGAGCACGACAATCCGATTACGCAATAGTTGGGATGGGTCAGGAGGAGGAAAAACCTACGCGATGAACAAGTGAAGAGAAGACTACAGCTACTTTCGATACTTTTTTGTTTTTCGGGCTTTCAAAACCTTGTGTTCATTTGTCCATTTTGAGAACGTGATGGACGAGCCATTGCTTCGGTGCCCTGCAATGGTTGGCTAACCACCGGATCGGCCCCTTCGGGCTGGTAGAAGAGGAGAAATGTTATGAAGAAGAGCTGGACAAAACCGACCATGTGTCAGGTTGCTGCGGGCTTTGAAATTTCGCGCTATCTGCCTGCTGAAATTACTCCCAAGAAGTAGGCCGCAGAGGTGCGTGTCCCTGGCAACAGGGGCACGCATCCCCTTGCCGCATGGGATTTTCGTGAAAGAGTTTGAGGCGCGCAAAGCGGGCGGGCCGTTTTTTGCGGCTGCAAATTGGCTGCTGGTCAGAGAAGCCGCGGGGCGGGCGTTTTCATGCGCTTGAGAATCATCGGATCGGCGGCCGGCGGCGGCTTTCCGCAATGGAACTGCAATTATCGTCTGAGCCGTGCGGCTCGCACCGGGGTAGCTGGTGTGCATTCACGAACCCAATCGAGTGTCGCCGCGTCGGCGGATGGCCTCGGCTGGGTTCTGTTCAACGCCTCGCCCGACATTCGCCAGCAGATCGCGGCAACGCCTGAATTGCAGCCCGCGCACGATGCGCCGCTGCGCTCGACGCCTATTCGCGCGGTGGTGCTGACCAATGCCGATGTCGATCATGTCGCCGGCCTGCTCAGCCTGCGTGAGCGGCAGCCTTTCGCTATCTATGCAACGACACAGGTTCTGGCGACGCTGGAGGCGAATTCGATTTTCAATGTCCTCGATCCGGCGCTCGTGCCGCGACGCATCTTGCCGCCGGCGCAAGAGCTGTCGATCTGCGATTCAGACGGCCACGACACCGGGGTGGCTGTCGAGAGTTTTCCCGTGCCCGGGAAGATAGCCCTCTATCTCGAAGAAAGAGGCCAGCCGGATGCCAATTTCAGCTCCGATGCCGGCGACACGATCGGCGTCCGTATCGCCGGAGCCGGCAGTCGCGGCTCCGTCTTCTACATCCCCGGCTGCGCGCGCATCGATGCGACCCTGCGCACGCGTCTGGCCGATGCCGCATGCCTTCTGTTCGACGGCACGGTCTTCACCGACGACGAGATGATTGCTGCCGGCGTCGGCCAAAAGACCGGTGCACGCATGGGGCATCTGGCAATGTCGGGAGACGCGGGGTCGATCGCCGGCTTGGCCGATGTGAGGATCGGCCGCCGTGTCTTCGTCCACATCAACAACACCAATCCTGTTCTGGACGAGAATTCTGCCGAGCATGCAGCCGTCGAAGCGGCTGGCTGGGAAGTGGCCTGCGACGGGATGGAGATGGAACTTTGAGTGATTTCCACGACGCGGCCAGCAACGGCCTGTCCTCCAGAGAGCTCGAAGCCGTGCTGCGGCAGGTCGGTGCCGAGCGCTATCACAACCGCCATCCTTTCCATCACAGGATGACCAGCGGTGCGCTGTCGAGGACCGAGATGCAGGCCTGGGCGCTGAACCGCTATTGCTATCAGGCGGTCATTCCGCGCAAGGACGCCATGATCCTCGCGCATGCCGAGGATCCGGCGTTTCGCGCCGCCTGGCGCAAACGCATCGAGGATCATGACGGCGAGGACGGCTGGAGCGGCGGTATTGCGCGCTGGTTGCACCTGGCGACCTCGCTCGGTCTCGATGCCGACGCGGTGAAGAGCGAGAGGCTGGCCCTGCCGGCGACGCGTTTTGCGGTTGGCGCTTACCTCTCCTTTTGCACGAACCGGACCCTGCTGGAGGCGGTCGCGTCGTCGCTGACCGAGATGTTCTCGCCGCTCATCATCGGCGAGCGGGTACCCGCGATGCTGGCCAGATACGACTATATCACCGAGGACACGCTGGCCTATTTCACCCGACGGCCCGAACAGGCCTCGCGCGACGCCGACTTCGCCCTCGCCTATGTGCTCGAACATGCCGACGCGGCGGAACGCCAGCAGCAGGCGATCGATGCACTGGTGTTCAAATGCGATATACTCTGGGCCATGCTCGACGCGCTTCAACACGCCTATGGCGAGCCGGGCAATATCCCGCCCAGCGCCTTCCGTCCGGAGGCAGCCCAATGATGGCACTGCGCGAAAGAGCCATAGTGTCGCTGCAGTCGGTTCCATCGCTGCCGAAGCACGTGCGCATACAGCATGACCCCGTGCGCCAGGCGTTCGCCGTGCTGTCGCCCGAAAAGGTGTTCTGGCCAAACGACATAAGCCTCGACATATTGCGCCGCTGCGATGGGCGGTCCACGGTCGGCGACATCATTGCCGGCCTTGCCGCAGATTATGATGCCGAACGGGAGGCTGTGGCGGCCGATGTCGTCGCCTTCCTGCAGGAATGGTCGGACAAGCTGCTGGTGAAGCTATGAGCGAGCCCCCTCTCCCCCCGATCGGCATGCTGGCGGAACTGACGCATCGCTGCCCGCTGCAATGCCCCTATTGCTCCAATCCGCTCGAGTTGCTGAAGGCCAATCGCGAACTCGACACGCAGAGCTGGCTCGACTTGTTCTCGCAGGCGGCCGACCTTGGCGTTCTCCAGGTGCATCTGTCCGGCGGTGAACCGACGCTGCGTCGCGATCTCGAGCAATTGATCGCCGGGCTTTCGGCGCGCGGCGTCTACACCAACCTGATCACCGCCGGGGTCGGCATTGCGGATGGCCGCATCGAGGCATTTGCCGAAGCCGGGCTCGACCATCTGCAACTGAGCTTTCAAGGCGCACGGCCGGCGACCACCGAGCGCATCGGCAATCACAGGGGCAGCCACGAAAAGAAGCTGGAAACGGCACGCCGCGCTCGCGCGGCCGGCTTGCCGCTTACCATCAACGCGCCGATCCATCGCCACAATATCGAGGAGGTACCGGAATTCATCGATCTGGCCCTTTCGCTGGGTGCGGAGCGTCTCGAGATCGCCAACGTGCAGTACGCCGGCTGGGCGCTGACCAATCGCGATCAACTCATGCCCGAGCGTGCTGCCGTCGACCGCCAGGCGGAGATCGTCGCGGCGGCGCGCGAACGGCTCACCGGCATCATGAACATCGATTTCGTCACGCCGGATTATTTCGCCATCTATCCCAAGCCGTGCATGGGGGGCTGGGCGCGCGACGCCTTCATGGTGACGCCAGACGGCACCGTACTGCCATGCCATGCCGCCCAGACCATACCGTCGCTCGGCTTCGAGCGTTTTGGATCACGCAGCCTGGCCGCGATCTGGACCGATTCCCCGGCATTTAATGCCTTTCGAGGCACGGACTGGATGCAGGAGCCCTGCCGCAAGTGTGAGCGGCGCGAGATCGACTGGGGCGGCTGTCGCTGCCAGGCGATGGCAATCGCCGGCGATGCCGCCGCGACGGACCCGGCTTGCGCGAAATCGCCGATCCATGCGCGCATGGCAATGCTGATCGACGAGGCCCAGCGCGCTGCGACGGTTCCTTCGAAGGACGAACCATTCGTCTACCGGCGCATCGGCGTCGTCACCGAGCCCGCCTGATTGCCGACCTATTCCTACGGCCTACCCTCGTGAAAGCCGTTCGGCATGCCACGTCATATGGTCATGCATGAATGTCGAAATGAAAAAATAGGAGTGATCGTATTCGTCCTGCATCCGCAATTTCAACGGAATGCCTGCCTTGGAGCAGGCGTCTTCGAGCAGCCAAGGCCTGAGGCCCTCCTGGAGGAAACCGTCTGACGTTCCCTGATCGACCAGGAATTCCGGGAAACGGTGCCCATCCTCGATGAGCGAAGTTGCATCGTAGCGCCGCCACGAGGCCTCATCCAGGCCGAGATATTTTTCGAAAGCCGGCTTCGACCAGCCGGCTGTGCTTGGCTGCACGATCGGCGCAAAGGCCGAGCAACTTCTGAAACGCCCGGGATTGTTCAGTGCGATCGTCAGCGCGCCATGCCCGCCCATCGAATGGCCGAAGATCGACTGGCGCGCCATATCGGCGGGAAATTCGCGCCCGATCACGGCTGGCAGCTCCTCGACGATATAGGAATACATGCGATAGTTCTTGGCATACGGCTCTTGCGTCGCGTCAAGGTAGAAACCGGCGCCGCTGCCGAACTGCCAATTGTCCTTTTCATCCGGAATGTCGGCACCACGCGGGCTGGTGTCGGGACAGACAACGATCACGCCAAGTTCGGCGGCAATACGTCTGTATTCACCTTTTTCCATCACATTTGCATGGGTGCAGGTGAGCCCGGAGAGGTACCAGACCACGGGACAACGGCTTTCCCGTGCCTGCGGAGGCACGAAAATGGCAAACGTCATTTCGCACGAGCAGTTCGTGGAGAGATGCGAGTAAACATGCTGGGCGCCGCCATGCGACTTGGCAGTCGAGACGAGTTTCAGGTGCTCTGGCATATATCCTTCTCCACCAATTTTAACCGCCGACCGTAGGCTCTACGACATCAAGGGTGATCGCGGCAACCTTGGTGGCCCGGCTGGCGCGCGGGGCTCTTGATCGGAGCCGGGATGGCCTGCCTTCGCCGACCGTCTTGGCGCAGCAAGGCGCGAGAGGCCGCTCGCTGGCGCAGCGCCATACGGGCCAGGCTGGGCGATTGTTGGCGATGCTGGCTATAACAAGGACGCAGTCACTGCGCAGGCATCGGCGATGCTTCCGGGACGCCGAGCCCTGCGCAAATGCGGCTTGACGTCCAGTTTGCCAAACCTGGTCAGCGGCGGTTTCGCAACCCACTGATCGACTTTTGCCCCGCGGAAACTGCCGGCCGGTTGACGACAACCATTCGCGGTGTTCAGCAACGCCCGGATCGCCGCGGCAAATTTTCGCGCTCTGTCTGGTACTGCCGGGCCAGAACCCTGGGAACTCGCACAAGGCCTTCACGCTCACGGCCACGATGTCCGCTTTGGCCAGCAGGTCGACAGCAATGGCCGCCTGCCCCTCATCATCGGCGACATAGGCGCGCAGCAGCACATTCGTGTCGGCCGTAACCCTCATTCCTCGCCGGACCCGGCCACAGCGCCCGCTTCCGCCATCGCCTCGTTGATCTCCTCGATGCTGAGCACCCGGCCGTTCGTCTTGCCTCTGAGGAAGCCGTGGAGGTCCCGGAACGACCCCTTCGCCCGTGCAGCCCTCAATTCCGCCCGACCGTCGGGCAGCAGATCAAGCTCGATTTTCTCGCCCGGTTTGATGCCCAGATGTTGCAGCACGTCCTTGCGGAACGTCACCTGTCCCCTTGTCGTCACTGTCAACGTTGTCATGTTAAACATTCCTGTTCATCGCGATAAGACAATGCAAATCTGCATTATTATCAATGCAGATGGTCGGGGCCAAGCTTGGCGTCCATGCGGCGACTGAATCGCGACCAGCGCTCTGCCAGAGTGAAGTCGCCAAACATCACCTGGAGGCCAGCATGCAAGCCAACACCGCGGCCGCTATCCGCGTCGATCTTGCCGCAATGTTGTCTCGTTAGAGCTGTCTCGTTCAAAATGGCTCGTCAATTCGCTTCGGCTGGTGTCGGGAATGGCGCGACCGCCGCCGGGAAGCGAGGGAAGACAGCGTCAAGTTCGATTAACCAGAGATCAACAAGAACAAGCCATCGCCGCATAGGCGTCTGCCTGCGTGGGTATGGACGGATTCACTCATGCGCAATATGAATCATGAATGGAGATGAGGCCTGCCGTGGCGCTCACATTATCGCCGTGTCGCTAAGGCAGGTGACGCTCGTTCAATGACGCTGCGCAGGGCGGATTGGCCTTCTGGTCTAACGCCGCCCGCAGAAGTGTCGATATCAGGGGATCTGGTCAATGACCGACAACAAGCCAGACGTTACCAAGGATTGGCAAGCGACGCAGGGCCAGAAGTCCTCCGCCACGCGTCTTCGCCTTTTCGCCGCACTCTCGTGGATCGTCGCCATTGGCGGCGAGATCTACGGAATTATGCTGCTTCGCCAGAACAAGTTCGACCAGGGACACCTGCCGCTGGTCATCGGCCTTCTGGTCGGCATCGCGATTTTCGCAATCGCCGGCAACTTGCTATGGAAGGCGGCCAACAGGCACGATCCGGCTCGTGCATCCGACGCAGCCAGGTTCTTCTTCCAGAACCAGCTCGGCGCAATCATCACACTGATTGCCTTCCTCCCGCTGGTTTTCCTGATCCTCACCGACAAAAACATGGATCCGCGGACCAAGAAGGTTGCCGGCGGCGTCGGCGCCGCGCTGGCCGTGCTCGCGACGGTGATGGGGATCAGTTTCAAACCCCCGTCGGTCGAACAGTACACCCAGGATATGAACGCATGCGCAGCCCAGATCAAGTCGGGGCAGCCCACCACCGCCTGTTCGCCCGATGTCGCCGCTCAGGCGCAGGCGATCGCGACGGACACCGCCGCCGTGGCGGCGGCGACGCGCGACGCGAGCCACCCCGCCGGTCAGGATGTCGTCTACTGGATCGCGCCCGAAAACGGAGCCGCGAAATCCACCGAGCCGCATGTTTTCCACCTCTGCGCAGGCGTGAGCCCGCTGAAGGACAAGACTGTGAATAGTGGCTCCGTGACGGAGGCCTACGCACAGAACGCCGTCCGCATCACGAAGCAGATCGATATGGAACAGAAGCAGTGCGGGTTCACCGCCACAACCAGCACCAACTGAACCCGTTTGCACTCGATCGGGTCCAGCCGTTGGTCTTGTCGAGAAGGATGGCGCGTAAGCGCAGGCTCAGTATTGACTCGCCGAAGCAACGCCAAATGCCGGGATCGCCCGGCTGGCCAATATTGTCCAACTGCAAACTTATCCGCGGCGGGCGATGACCTGGCGTCTTACGCACGGCAGCTTCCGGCCTGAGCGCTTCGAATGGAAAATGACGTTAATGAAGCGCATTGCCGCCCAGCAGCGTTACGGGCGGGAAGCGATCCGGGAACTTCTGGCGCCCAAAAAAACGATAGCGGACATTTCACCTGGTGGGCCGCATCGACCAGAAGCGGATTGGGCAAGCGTTCCATGGCATGTAGCGTCGGGTATCGCGCACCTGCTGGACCCCTGTTGACGACTGCCTGCTGGCTTGGAGGCGGGGGAGTGGGGAGTCTCGGGGCGAACGACTATTTCATTCCGCCGAGGGCATTCGGCAGCGGCATGGCCGGCCTTCAAAGTCCTTTGGCCGGGAAGTTCGTACGAATAGTCGGAATCAGGCAACCCCCCTGTTTTCCGAGCTGGATTTTGAAGCTGTGAATGAGCGGCTATGATGAACGCGCCGAGTGCAAGTAAGGTCACGAAGGCCCCTACAATAAGCTTTAGAGGAGACTACGTCGATGACGAACGTGCGCGCCCTTGTCCTTGAACGCCAGCACGAACTCAAGCTGCGTGACATCGATCTGCCACAGACCGTCGGCCCGGGCGAAGTTCGCATCAAGATCCATACGGTGGGCATCTGCGGCTCCGACGTGCACTACTATACGCATGGCCGCATCGGCCCATTCGTGGTCGAAGCGCCGATGGTCTTGGGCCATGAAGCCGCCGGCACCGTCGTCGAAACGGGGGAACGCGTCGAGCATCTGAAGGTCGGCGACCGCGTCTGCATGGAGCCGGGTATCCCCGATCTCAATTCGCGGGCGAGCCGGCTCGGCCTCTACAACATCGATCCAGCGGTCAGGTTCTGGGCAACGCCGCCGATCCACGGCGTGCTGACGCCCTATGTCGTCCACCCCGCCAACTACACTTTCAAACTGCCCGACAATGTCAGCTTCGCCGAAGGCGCCATGGTGGAGCCCTTCGCCGTCGGCATGCAGGCGGCTGCCAAAGCAAAGATCGCGCCGGGCGACACGGCGGTGGTGATTGGCGCAGGGCCGATCGGCACGATGGTGGCGATCGCGGCGCTCGCCGGCGGCTGCGCCCGCGCCGTTGTTGCAGATCTTGCCCAACCCAAGCTCGACATCGCCGGCGGCTATCAAGGCGTGATCCCGATCAACGTCCGCGACAAGAACCTGGCGGCGGAGGTAAAGCGCCTGACCGATGGCTGGGGCGCCGACGTGGTGTTTGAATGCTCGGGCTCGTCCAAGGCATGGGAGACCCTGCTCGATCTGCCGCGGCCCGGTGGCGCGGTAGTGGTGGTCGGCCTGCCGGTGGCGCCGATCGCATTCGATGTCGCCACCGCCTCGACCAAGGAAGTCCGCATCGAAACGGTGTTCCGATATGCCCACCAATATGAGCGGGCAATCGCGCTAATGGGGTCGGGCCGGGTCGACCTAAAGCCACTCATTTCGGCGACCTTCCCCTTCGAAGATTCCATCACCGCCTTCGACCGCGCAGTCGAAGCCTGGCCCGCGGACGTAAAGCTTCAGATCCTGTTGCCGGATTAAGGGGAGTTCCAAAGCGCCCGGGTTGTCCTCCCGATCTCCTCGATGCTTTCGTAGCCTTCCGGGCTGCCAAAATTGGCGGCGGCCCTGAGCGCGTTTGAGGCTGGTGCACGGCATTTGCTGGCGGCGCTCCCTCCAAAAACAACCCGGTACCCGGCGATCACGGCATCCTCTGGGACCACGAGCAAATCCCTGGAGCGCTGACGGAACCGACTTGACAATTCGGCGGCCGTCCGACACGTTCTTAACAAAAGGCACAACAAACTTACAAAAGTTCAAGTTGGCACAATCTGGCCGATAGGGAGAAGGCCGATGCGTCTGTGTGACCGAGCGGAGATTTGCGCGTGAGCACGGTGACCGTGACCCGCGAAGCGCCCAGATGGGCCCTGCCCCGGTTCATGACGGCCGAGCATCCTTTCCCCTGGCTCGCGCCGATCACGGTGATGCTTCTCGTTTTCGGCATCTATCCCCTCGCCTATTCCGTCTGGCTGTCGTTACACAAACGCAATGTCGTCTCCCGGCAGCTCGACTTCGCCGGGCTCCACCAATGGACGCGCGCCTTCTCGGATGCGCGTATGTGGCATTCGCTGGAAACCACGCTGATCTACACCTTCGTCGCGCTTGCGGTTCAGCTTGCGCTCGGCATCCTCATCGCGCTTCTGCTTGACACCGATCGCAAAGGTTACGGGGTGCTGCGGGCGCTGATGACACTGCCACTGGTGGTGCCGCCTGCGGTGACCGGAATGATGTTCCTGCTGATGCAGGACGGTTCTTTCGGTGTCCTGTCGTTCTACCTGTATGCCCTCGACCTGATCTCGCCCGCACAGCCGATCCTGACGCAGCCCGGAACCGCATTGGCGGCGATCCTGCTGGCGGACATATGGCAATGGACGCCGTTCATGGTGCTCATCATCCTGGCAGGGCTCAGGGCGCTGCCGAAGGAACCTTTCGAGGCAGCCGCGATCGACGGTGCCAACGGCATCCAGACCTTCTTGCGGCTCACATTGCCGATGCTGCGCAAGGTGATAGCGGTCGCGGTGCTGATCCGCGGCGTCGATCTCTTTCGCATCTACGACTACGTCTACATCATCACCGCCGGCGGGCCAGGCACGGCCACCGAGACGCTTTCGTTCTACGCTGGCCGTATCTACTTCACCGGAGACTTCCCCTATGCCGCAACCCTGTCGCTGATCGTGCTCGTCGTCTTGATCGTCGTGTCGAACCTCTTCGTCAGGCTATTCAAGGTGAGGTTCTGATGGAGTCGTCGCGCGCCCAAACGATCGCCCGTGACGTGCTCGCCGTCCTGGTGGTGGCGATCTTCATGTTCCCGATCGCGTGGTGGGCCCTGTCGTCCATCAAACCTTATTCGGCGATCTTCGACCGCAGCGGACCGGTCTACGTCGGATTCACACCGACGCCGGACAATTACCGCGTGACGTTGCTTGGCGTCTCACGCGTCGACATCGGCATGGAACAGGGCGGCGAGGCGGCCGGGGTGATCAAGGGTGGCGCGAGCTCCTACGATTCCCGCCAGTCGTTGCTCGACAGCGCCATCATAGCCGTCGGATCGACGGCGCTGACGCTGCTGCTGGCCACCCTGGCCGCCTATTGCCTGTCGCGAATGCAGTTCAGCGGCCAGCAGTCCTTCCTGTTCTGGATTCTCTCGCAGCGCTTCATGCCGCCAATCGCGATCGTCATTCCAATCGTTTTCATGTTCCGCGATCTCGGCTTGCGCGATACCTATACGGGCCTCGTCCTCGTTCACAGTTTGATCAACCTGCCGCTGGCGGTTCTGCTTTTGAAGTCGTTCTTCGACGATGTTCCGCGCGAGGTTGATGAGGCGGCGCTTATTGACGGCGCGACGCGCTGGCAGACGTTCCGACGCGTGGTCCTTCCCATGGTCAAGGGCGGCATCGCTGCGACGGCCGTGCTGTGTTTCATCTTTTCGTGGACCGAGTTCCTGCTCTCACTCTTCCTGACAACGTCGATCCGCACTGTGCCGGTGAAGATCTCGACCTTTGTCACCTCGACCGCGACCGAGTGGGGCTACATCACAGCGCTCGGCACGTCCGCGATCATACCCAGCTTCATCTTTATCCTGCTGGTTCAACGGCATCTGGTCCGCGGCCTCACCCTCGGATCGCTGAAGGAGTGAGGCGCAGACGAGAAGAACGACGACAAAAACGCAATGGAGGAACGATCATGAGCTTCAGTGAACACGACAAGAAGACATTCGTCGCCGATACCTGCAATGACTTTACGGCGCGCCGGATAACCAAACGCGACTTCATGAGGAAGATGGCGCTCGCCGGTGTCGGCTTTTCCGCCTTCGGATCGGCCATGCTAGGTGGTGGCCGCACCAATCGGGGGATGCTGGGCCTCGGGGTTGAAGAAGCCCGCGCCCAGGACGCCGATATGCTGAAGTGGCTGGCCGACGTCGGCAAACCATATGCCGGCACCAAAATCCGCTACACTTCGGAAGCGACGCCGCCAACGATTGTTGCCAACCAGCTTGTCGCGGGTGAATTCACCAAGGCAACCGGCATTGAGGTTGAAGTCGAGATCGTGCCGCTGGAGCAGGTTCTCGCCAAGGCGACGCAAGACGTACAGGGCCAGCTTGGCACCTACGACGTCTACTATCTCGACCAGTCCTGGATGGCGACATTTGCCCAGGATGTCGTCGATCCGCGCGAGTATTACGACCAGAACAAAGAACTGGCGATGCCCAACTTCGACTGGGACGATTTCTCCAAGCCGCTGGTCGACGGCATCGCCATGTACAACGGCAAACAGTGCGGAATTCCATTCGATATTCCGATCTTCATCCTGATGTACCGCAAGGATCTTTTCGACAAACACAACATTGCCCTGCCGACAGACCTCGACGCCTACCTCAAGGCCGTGCAGGCGCTCACAGAGGCAGAAAAAAGCAACGGCATCTTCGGCACCGCGTGCCAGGCGAAGTCCGGCCACTATTCGCTGGAATGCGACTGGACCTTCGCATTGTGGGGCCATGGCGGTTCTGTCTTCAACAAGGACAAGAAGTTTGTCGGCAATGACGAACGCGGCGTGGCCGGGCTCAAATTCTATCAGGAGCTGGTCAAGAACTCGCCGCCGTCGGCGACGACTTGGACCTGGGACGGCCAAGGACAGGCCCTGACACAGGGACAAGCCGCCATGGCAATCACCTGGGGCGAGGATTTCCCCGGCTTCGATGCCAACGATTCCAAGGTCAAAGGCCTGTTCGAGGCCCTGCCCGCGCCCAAGGAAGTTCCTGGTCGTCGCGCCGCCGCCGATTGCGGCTTCAACGAAATCCCGGCCGTCGGCCACCAGGGCGGCTCGACGATTTCGCTGTCGCAATATTCCAAGAACAAGGAAGCGGCATGGCTGTTCATGCAGTGGGTCTGCTCGAAGGATGTCATGGCGCGGGTATCGACGCTCGGCGGCGGCGCCTCGCCGATGCGCAATTCCTCTTTTACAGATCCTCGGGTCAAGGCGAAGGCTGTTGTCGGCCCCGGAACGACACGCCATTTCGACGCGATCAAATACACGATCGACAATCAGATGGGATCTGAGCCGGACATGCCGATCTGGGCGGATCTGTCGAACAACGACATTCCGGTTGAGCTCGGCAAGTTGCTTACGGGCCAAGACTATGGCGGCGATGCCAAGGCATGCCTGGATGCCATTGCCGGCATTGTCGACGGCAAAGTCAAGGATGCCGGTCTTTAGCGGCTGGTCGGTGATTTGGGCGAAGGCGGTTTCGACCGCCCTCGCCCGTTGGCAACGTGGCGGCAATGGTTCCTGATCTCGTCATCGGCATTGATTCCTCGACCTCGGCAACCAAGGCGATCGCCTGGGATCGCAATGGTCTGGCCGTGGCCGAAGGTCGTGCACCGCTTGCAATGTCCAACCCGCGTTCGGGCTATTTCGAGCAGGATCCGGCCGAGTGGTGGACCTCGACGGTCGCAGCGCTGCGCGCCGTGACGTCAACGGTTTCGCCGGCACGCATTGCCGCCCTTGCGATTGCCAACCAACGCGAAAGCTTCGGCCTTTTCGACGAGCAAGGCCAGGCGGTCGGGCCGGCAACGCTCTGGCTCGATGAGCGCGCCCGTGGCAAAGCACGCCGCTTCGGCGAGAGTTTCGGCGCGGCACGCGTCCAC
Source organism: Mesorhizobium sp. M0954 (assembly GCF_040319155.1). Taxonomy (NCBI): domain Bacteria; kingdom Pseudomonadati; phylum Pseudomonadota; class Alphaproteobacteria; order Hyphomicrobiales; family Phyllobacteriaceae; genus Mesorhizobium; species Mesorhizobium sp. M0954. The sequence goes on from NZ_JAMYNR010000015.1 coordinate 54,144, forward strand.
GCAATATCCGGCAAGCCGCTGGACGTCATTCCTTGCCTTTACCGCATGATCTGGTTCCGCGAGCAAGAGCCCGAGATTTTTGCCCGGGTGGAGCGGATGGCCGAAGTCCACGGCTATCTGGTCTTTCGCTTGAGCGGCCGGTGGGTGACGTCCACCGCATCCGCCGACCCGATGGGCATACTCGATATGCGGGCTATGGACTGGTCGAACGATATACTGGAGGCAGCGGGCGTCGCCCGGCGCATGATGCCAGAAGTGGCGCGGCCCGGCACCGTTCTGGGCCAACTGACTTCGCAAGCGGCCATTTCGACGGGCCTGCGCGAGGGCACGCCGATCGTCGCCGGCGGCGGCGACGGTCAATGCGCCGGCACGGGCGCTGGTGTGTTGCAGCCGCGATGCGCTTACATCAACCTCGGCACGGCGGTCGTCTCCGGCAGCTTCGGCACGGACTACGTCCACGACCAGGCCTTCCGCACCGAAACGGCGGTCGCCGATAATGGCTACATTTACGAGACGTGCCTTCGCGCCGGCACTTTTCTTGTCGACTGGATGGCGCGCGAGATGCTTGGCGTCGATCTGCATGGCGCAAGCGATGCCCTGGAGGCGCTCGAGGCCGAAGCCGCTGCCAGCCCGATCGGCGCAGGCGGCATAATGCTCCTGCCCTACTGGCAGGGCGTCATGGACCCACACTGGGACAGTGCGGCCCGTGGTGTGATTGCCGGGCTTTCGGGCTCGAGCCGCCGCGGCGACATCTATCGCGCCGTGCTGGAAGGCATAGCGCTGCATCAGGCCGCGACAAGTCAGCGGGCGGCTGCGGCTGCCGCCCAGACTATCGACCAGTTCATAGCCATCGGCGGAGGAGCGAAGTCCGACCTGTGGATGCAGATTCTGGCGGATGCACTCGGCCGTCCCGTAAAACGTTCGACGACCGTCGAAGCCTCCTCGCTAGGCGCGGCGATGGCGGCGGCAAAGGGGGTGGGCTGGTTTTCCACCATCGCCGAAGCGTCGCTGGCAATGGCCAGCGAGCCGGCCAAAACCTTCGAACCGGACACGAAACGGGCCGCGCTCTACGCCGAACTTCTTGCGATCCATGCCGATCTTTGGCCAACGCTTGCAGCCTGGAACCAGCGCCTCGCGGCCTTCATGGAGGCCGATCATGGCTGAAACGACCAACTGGAACGCGTTGATCGAGGACGTTGTAGCTGGACGCTGGACAGATCCCAGGACAGGCGCGGCCGCGGTCCTGCCGTTCCAGACGATCGAATTGCTGGAGACGACGGAAGGCCGCGAGGCGGATCTCGTTGCGCCGCTGAAGCTAGGCAGCCGCATCGCCGTGGTCTCCGATATCAACACCGTCGATGTGATGGGCAGGCGCGTCGCGAAGGCGCTGCGTGCCATCGCCGACATCGATGAAATCGTGCTGCCTGACGGCCTCGACTGTGATGAGGCGACGATCCAGGTGGTCAGGGAGAAGACACGTCACGCCGAAGGCGTCGTGGCCGTCGGGTCGGGCGTCCTCAATGACAGCTGCAAGCATGCAACCTTCCTCGACGAGCGACCCTATGCCGTCTTCGGCACGGCCGCCTCGATGAATGGCTACGGCGCCTCGACAGCGTCGGTGACCTTGGCCTCCGGGCTCAAGATCTCGCTGCCCTCACACGCCCCCAGGGGCATCTTCCTGGATCTTGGCGTGTCGGCCGCAGCGCCCGCCTGGCTCAGCGCCGCCGGGCTTGGCGACAGCCTCTGCCGCTCCACGGCCCAGATCGACTGGTGGGCTTCGCATCGGCTGTTCGACACTTACTATTCCGAGGTGCCCTACCTGCTGCAGGCGGGCGATGAGGAGCCGATGCTGGCCCATGCGCCTGGCCTTGCCAGGCATGACGTCACCGCTGTCGGGCATCTCCAGCGCGTCCTGACGCTGTGCTCGATGGGCGTGTGCTTTGCCGGCGTTTCCCATCCCGGGTCCATGGGAGAGCACCAGATTTCCCATTGGGTCGACATGTTCGCGCAAGACCATCATCCCGGCACCACGCACGGCCAGCAGGTGGGGGTTGCCTCGCTGGTCATGGCGCGGCTGCAAGCGCGGCTGCTGGACATGGAAAAGCCGCCGCAGGTGAAGCCGACCGCCATCGACGAGGCGGCGATGCTGGCCCGTTATGGCGCGCAACTTGGACCACTTTGCATTGCCGAGATGAAGAAGACGGCACTCGACGCCAGCCAGTCGGAAATCTTCAACCGCAGGCTTGCGGAAATCTGGCCGGCGCTGCGCCAGGAGGTTCGGCCCATGGCAATGCCGGTCGCCCGCATGGAGGCAGCACTCAAGGCTGCGGGAGGGCCGGTCACCGGCGCGGAACTAGACCTGCCGCGCGCGCTTTGGCACGACGCCATTCGCTATTCGCGGGAAATCCGCGGCCGATGGTCCTTTGTCAACCTGGCCGCCGATGCGGGACTCTTGGAAGAGTTTCTGGAGAGCGAATGGTGAGAGCGCATCCGATCGCCAATCGCTCGCATGGCGAAAATGAGATCCAACCGGCAAGGCCAATCGAAGGGTAGTAATTTATGGCGTCTGTCACCATCAGCAACATAAAGAAGGACTATGGCGCCCTCTCGATTATCGATGGACTCGATCTCTCGATCGAGGATGGCCAGTTCGTCGTTCTGCTGGGGCCGTCCGGCTGCGGCAAGTCCACGCTGTTGCGCATGATAGCTGGTCTCGAGCCCATCACGTCCGGTGAGATCGCCATAGGCGACAGGGTCGTCAACATGCTCCATCCCAAAAACCGCAATATCGCGATGGTCTTCCAGAATTACGCGCTTTACGCGCACATGACCGTCTTCGACAACATGGCCTTTTCCATGCAGTTGAAGAAGCGCCCCAACGAAGAAATCAAACAGAAGGTCGGGTGGGCGGCCTCGATCCTCAACCTGACACCCTATCTGGAACGGTATCCCCGCCAGCTTTCGGGCGGCCAGCGGCAGCGCGTCGCCATGGGTCGCGCCATCGTGCGGGACCCAACTGTGTTCCTGTTCGACGAGCCGCTGTCCAATCTCGATGCCAAGCTGCGCGTGCAGATGCGCACCGAAATCAAGGAGCTCCACCAGCGGCTGAAGACCACCACCGTCTATGTCACGCATGACCAGATCGAGGCCATGACCATGGCCGATGTCATCGTCATTATGCGCGACGGCCATATCGAGCAGATCGGGCGCCCGCTCGATGTCTACGATCGCCCGGCAAACCTCTTCGTCGCCTCCTTCATCGGCTCGCCCGCAATGAACATGTTCCATGGCGAGGTGGCTTCCGAGCGCGACGCCTGGGTGGTGCGGACCGACGAGCTATCCCTCCCGCTGCCGCCAGGGGCTGCGGTCCGGCCCGGCCAAAAGGTGATCTACGGCATTCGCCCCGAACATCTTCGACCAGTGGCCGACGGGCGCGGCATTCCGGCGAGGATTACGGTTGTCGAGCCGACTGGCCCCGAAATCCACATCTTTGCCAGCATGGGCAACACCGCAATCTGCTCGGTGCTGCATGACCGCATGGAGCTCTCTCCTGGAGCTGTGATCCATCTGGAGCCGGCGCCTGAGCGAATCCATCTGTTCGACCAGGGCAGCGGCGAGCGGCTGGACAAGGGAAGAAGCTGAATGGCGCGGATCATCATCCTCGGCGCCGGCGTCATGGGCTCTGCCATGACGCTTCCGGCCGCTCACGCTGGTAACCGCATCACTCTTGTCGGGACCCATCTCGATGGGGAGATCGTCGGCTCGGTGGCCAGCACAAGTCATCACCCACGCCTCAACATCGCTCTGCCTGATGTGGTAACCGCCTGTTCCTGGACCGAATTCGCTGCGGCGATGAACGATGGACCCGATCTGCTTGTACTCGGCGTCTCGTCGGCCGGCATTCCTTGGGCGATCGACCGCATTGCAGAAAGCATCAAGTCGCCCGTGCCGATACTGATGATTACGAAAGGGCTTGCAGCAAGCGACGAAGGCGTGGAAATCCTGCCACATCTGCTTGCCCGCGAGATCGAGCAACGCACCGGCTTGTCGGTCCCGGTGATGGCCGTCGGCGGACCCTGCATTGCCGGCGAACTGGCGGCGCAGCGCGACACCTCTGTGATCGTGGCCGGGCATGATCCCGACCAGGTGGCCGCGGCGTCCCGCATTCTGCGCGCGCCTTTCTATCATGCGCGATCGTCATCCGATCTCGTCGGCGTCGAGATCTGCGCCGCTTTCAAGAATTTCTACACACTCGCCGTTGGAGCTCCCGTCGGGCTGCTCGAGCGCGACGGCAAGGCGCCCAATGGCGCACTGATGCACAATCTTGCCTCGTCGCTATTCTCGCAGTCCCTCGCCGAGATGGCGATTCTGGTCGAAGCCCTGGGTGGAAAGGTCGAAACAGTGCTGGGGCTGGCCGGCTCCGGCGATCTTTATGTGACCTGCCAGGCGGGCCGTAACGGTCGCATGGGGCGCCTGCTCGGCCGCGGCCTGCCCTATTCCGTGGCGAAGCGCGAACACATGAGTTCAGACACGGTCGAGGGCGCGCAACTGGCGCTGGACCTTGGTCCGACTTTGAAGAATATGATGGCCCGGGGTGTACTTCCCCACGATCGCCTGCCGCTGACGAGCGCCATCATCGACGCAATTTGCCATGATGCTCCGCTGGTTTTGTCCTTCGACCGCTATCATCGAGGCTAGCGGAGCCGGGAAACTCGACTGATGCCTCATATCGATGAGCACATGGCTCCGCCGAGCCGCTCTGGACCCGCTGCCGCGGAGTGGACAGGATGATCTGATGGAGAAACCAGCGCGAAAGAAACGCGATGGCCGCCAAGCCGTAACGAGTTCCGTCACGGCCGATCGCGAGGAAGGGCTGCTCGTACGCGCCGCCTGGCTTGCTTATGTCGGTGACCTGACGCAAGCACAAATCGCCAAGTCTCTTGGCCTGACACGCCTTCGCGTCAACCGGATGCTGGCGCATGCCCGTCAGCGCGGGATCGTTCAGATTCGCATCAATTCCAAGGTGGCGAACTGCATCGAGCTGGAGCACCGGCTGCGGGACGTCTATGGCGTTTCCGACCCAATCGTGGTTCCGACACCGCCCGATCCCGCCCTGGTGCCACAGGTGATCGCAGCCGCTGCCGGTGAAGCCCTGTCGCATAGAATCCGTGACGGGATATCGGTGGGCGTGGGATGGGGACGGACGCTCCAGCTTAGTCTGCGCTCAGTGACCGTACGCCCCGTCAGAGGGATGTCGGTCGTTTCCCTGCTCGGCGGGCTCACGCGTGGATCGGCGATCAACATCTATGAAATCGCCTCGCGGCTCGCGGCGCTTTTCGACGCGGAATGCTACTACATCGCAGCACCGGTGTTCACAGACACGGAGGCCACGCGCGATCTGCTTATGCGCCAGTCCATTCTGGAAGACGCTTTCACCCATGCCCGCGACGTTGACGCCGCTTTCGTTTCGGTGGGCGCGGTGCACAAGGACGCCACCATCTTTCGGATCGGACTGGTAGGAGACGATGATCTCAGATCGCTCCAAAAAGCCGGAGCCGTCGGCGATATTTGCGGCCACTGGATCGGCGCCGACGGACAACTGGTCGATCACCCGCTAAACAGTCGCGTCATCGGCCTCGCCCCCGAACATCTGCGCGACATCGACACTGTGATCCTGCCCTCCGGCGGCCTCGACAAGGTTCCGGTGCTGCGCGCCGTGCTGCGTCTCGGCGTCGTCGATGTGCTGATCACCGACGAGAAAACCGCCGAGGCGATCCTTGCGGAAAAGCCGTAGCGCAGACTGACCTCTGCCAGCAGAGCGGCTCGCGAGTGACCGCTTCTTCGCGTCACAGAACCTCGTGGATTTCCTCGATCGAAGTCTCGCCGATCCGCTTGTCGAGAACGATCTCGCCGCGCGCCATCGCCACGACCCGGTCACAGCATTCGAAAACATGATGCATGTTGTGGCTGATGAAGACGCTGGTGATGTTCTGGGCCTTGAGGGCGCGAACGAAGCCGATCACCTTTCGCGTCTCCTTGACCGAGAGATGATTGGTCGGCTCGTCGAGGATCATGACTTTCGACTTGAAGTGCATGGCCCGGGCGATCGCCACGCCTTGGCGCTGGCCGCCCGACAGTTCGCCGACCAGCGCGTCGGGCGACCTCAGATGCAGATCGACGTCGGCGATCGCCTTGACGCTTTCGTCACGCATGCGCTTCTGGTCCAGGATGCCGATGCCGAAAACCGAGCCCTTCACCGGTTCGCGTCCGATGAAAACGTTGCGGGCGATGGTCATGGTCGGGACCATCGAATTGTACTGGTAGATCGTCTCGATGCCGCGATCCATGGCGTCGCGCGGGTTCGAGAATCGGACCGGTTCACCGTCGATCCTGATCTCGCCGCCATCGGGCTTTTGGGTGCCTGACAGGATGTTGATCAGCGTCGATTTGCCGGCGCCGTTGTCGCCGACGAGGCCCAGCGCCTCGTCTGGGTAGATGTCGAGAGTGACGTTCTTCAAGGCGTGGACGCCGGAATACCATTTCTGGAGTCCCTTGATCGCGATGATGGGTGCCGCCATGATCAGGTCTCCACCTTCATTGCCCTGCCCCGCTTTCGAAGCCAGGCGTTCACGACGACCGCGAAGATAGTCAGGAAGCCGATTGCCATCTTGAACCAGTTGGCGTCAACCTGGCTCAGCACCAGTCCGTTGTCGATGACGCGGATCAGGGCAGCCCCGATGATGCCGCCGAAGATGGTGCCAATGCCGCCAGTCAGCGAGGCGCCACCGATGACGGCAGCCGACACGGCTTGCAACTCCAGCCCCTCGCCGATCGAAGGCAGCGGCGCGCCGAGCCGCATCACCTGAATGGTGCCGGCAAAGCCGGCGAGCACCGAACAGATCATGAAGCAGGCGACCTTCACCCGAGCCGTCGGGATGCCCATCGATTGCGCGGCGGGCAGAAAGCCGCCGGTGGCGCGCACCCAGTTGCCGAAATTCGTGCGCGACAGAAGCACCGTCACCAGGATTGCCACGGCGAGAAACCAGAAGAACGACATGCGAAAGAGGTCGCCCGGCCCCACATAGATCGTAAACAGCCATTTGGGCAGAGCGTTGGCCGGGATGACAGGAGGGAAGCCACCGGAGATTACCACCGTCAGCGAACGCGCGATGAACAGCATGCCAAGCGTGGTAATAAAGCTTGGTATCGCGAAACGAATCGTTATGAACCCGTTGAAGAAGCCAATCAGTGCGGCGATCGCGAGCCCGGCGGCAAAGGCCGGCGTGAACGGCACGCCTGCCGCCAGCATCACCGCCATGGTCATCGGGGTCAGCGCAAATACCGAGCCTACCGAAAGATCAAACTCGCCGCATATCATCAGCAGGGTCACGCCGATCGCGACCAGCCCCATTTCAGGCAGCAGCCCAAGCATTCCGCGCACGTTCTGTGTGTTCAGAAATACGCCGTTCGAGCGAATCTGAAAGACGAGGAGGAGGAGGAGCAGGAACACGACCGCCGCAAGCTCCGGCTTCTCCAGATAAATCTTCATCAAGCGCTTCATCATTCGCTCCGGCTTGGGATTGTTTGCGCTGGCTTGTCGCATCGGCAAGGGGATGGCCGCAGTCTGTCTGCTACCGCCCCTGACAAGGGAGATGCCGTTGGAGGATGGGACGGAGCCGACGCCCAAGGCCGTGCTGCCTGGCCCTCCCCTTGCCCTCTCCGCGTAAGAACGAGGAGAGGACGCCGGCTTCGCGCCTACCGCACGCCTTGTGCGGCCAGTTCCTTGAGCTTTGGCACGTCTTCCTTGACGATGATGCCCTTGCCGGTGTCGATGTCTGCCGGCAGCAGACCGACGTTCTTGGCGAGATAGGCTTCCATCACCGGCATGAAGCCCTGCATGTAGGGCTGCTGGTCGACCTGGACCTGGATGTAACCCGCTTCCATCTGTTGCAGGACTTCCGAGACGATGTCGAAGCCGCCCATCAGCACCTTGCCCGGCTCGATGCCGCGATCGATCAGGACCTGGGCCACGTAGGCATGCCAAAGGCCGGTGTCGAAATACACCGTGGTGTCCGGGTGGGCAGACAGATAGGCGCCAACACGATCGGCGACGACGGCGCCATCTGTGCCGGTGTCGAGCCGTTCAATGACCACTTCGCGTCCGGCATTCGCGGCCTTGTATTCCTCAAGGAACTTCATGACGCCGGCAGCGCGCTGTTCCGACCAGTTCTGACCGGGCGCGGAGACGCCGACGAGCGCCCTGATCTTGCCTTCCTTGGGGAAGAACTCGGACATCTTCTTGCCGAGTTCGTAGCCGGCGGGAATGAAGCCTTGGCCGATGAAAGCCTGGCGGGCATTGCCGGCTGCACCCTCGGTGTCGTCGACGTTGGACGCGATGACCGTGACGCCGGCAGCGCGGGCGTCGGCGATGATCTGGTCGAAGGCATTGTTGTCGACGATCGAGGTGATCAGCGCGTCCGGTTTTGCCGCGAGCGCCGCCTGCATGTTGGCCGATTGTTGCTCGATCGAGCCTTCGGTCTGCGTGAAGACCATCTGGCAATTGGCCTGGATCTTGGCGCAGGCGTCGTCAAACCCCTTCTTCACCGCCTGCCAGAACGGGTTCGACGCCGACGAATGATGCGTGAAGACGATGTTCATCGGCTCCTGTGCGCGTGAGCCGATTGCCGAGCCACCAGCCAGTACTGCTGCCAAGGCTGCCGAGATAAGTAGCTTCTTCATGATTCTCCTCCTCCGTAGAAAGCTGCTTCAGGTTCATTTTCAGAGAGTAGATGCGTCGCTCACCCGTCGAAGCGCCGTGAAGGCGCGATCGATCTCCGGGTTCAGTTCCATGCCGAGGCCCGGTCCGGGGGGCACGGTGATCATGCCGTTCTTCACCTGCGGCAAAGCGGTCACAAGATCGCGGTACCAGGTCTTGTAAAAGGCCCTGACACTCTCCTGGACAAGCGCGTTCGGCGCATTCAGCGACAGGTGGGTCGATGCGCCGAGCACCACTGGACCGGTGCAGTCGTGTGGCGCGACCGGCAGGTGCCATGCTTCAGCCATGGCAGCGATCTTGCGCGCCTCCGAGAGCCCGCCGCACCAGCTGATATCAAGCATAATGACACCGGCCGCTCCGGTTTCGAGAAGGTCGCGGAAGGCCCACCGGGAACCGAGCGTTTCCGAAGCCGATATCGGCGCCAGCGAAGCCTCGGCATAGCGTTTCAGGCTGGACAGGCTGTCCATCCTGATTGGATCTTCGTGCCAGAAGGTCTTGTGGGGGGCAAGCTCGCGAGCGATCTGCATGGCCGGCAGCAGCTGCCACATTGAATGGAATTCAACCATGATGTCCATCTTGTCGCCGACCGCATTGCGGATTTTCTCGAACGGCGCCAGCGCGGAATTCAAGTCGGGCTGCGATATATACTGGCCGCGCGTTTTCTCGGCGGCCATGTCGAAGGGCCAGATCTTCATGGCCGTGATACCTTCCTCCAACAACGAATGCGCCAGTTCGTCGGCGCGGTGAAGGAAGCCGTTCAGATCATCATAGGCGTCGCCAGGCTTATCGAGCCCGTAGTTGGCCGTCGTCTGCCCGGTGGCCTTCTTGATGTATTCGGTTCCGGCACAGGTGTTGTAGGTCCTGATCTCGTGCCTGGTGAACCCGCCGAGGAGTTGTGCGATCGGCTGACCCGTCGCCTTTCCGAACAGATCCCAAAGCGCGATGTCGAAAGCGGAATTGCCCCTGACTTCCGCGCCCGTCGATCGGAAACCGAGATAGCCGACGAGGTCGGCGGCAAGCAGGTCGATCTGCAAGGGGTCGCGCCCGATCACGCACGGCGCGACATATTCGTGCAGATAGGTCTCGACGGTTTCAGCCATGAAAAAGGTCTCGCCGAGTCCGACGAGGCCTTCGTCCGTGTGAACCAGGACCCAGAGAAGGTTCGGCCGCTCCTTGAGCCGCAGCGTTTCCAGTTTCGTGATCTTCATTGCGCCCCTGCTCCTCAGGCGATGCCGGCCGCCAGCAGGGCCTTGACGCTCTCGTCAAAATGCCTCGCCATCAGGTCACGCGCCGACTGGGGATCACCGGTCTCGATTGCTTCGGCGAGGTCGATATGGATCTGGATCATCGCCAACTGCTCGGCATCCGAAGGGCGGGTCCGCCAGCCGATCGGCCAGGTCTGGCGCGATACGCGCTCGAACGCGCCGACGATGAGGCTGAAAACCGGATTCTTCGCAGCCTTGGCGATTTCGAGGTGAAAGGCGAGATCGTGCTCCATGACCTGTTCCGGCCGCTGGAAATTCTCGAGCATGGCGAGCGCGTGCGTCCTGATCCTTTCCACTTCGTCGGCTGTTCTGCGCAAGGCCGCCAGCATGGCGGTGCGGGTCTCAATCGTGCGGCGCACGTCATAGATTTGCTGCACCGTGATCTGCTCGGTGTGGACGCCATGCTCGATCACCAGTGACATCGCGCCATAATCCAGCTCGGCGACGGTAGCCCGTCTGCCCGCCCTCAGGTCGATAAGCCGCATGGCGGCGAGCGAGCTGAAGGCCTCGCGAACCACGGTACGCGAGACGCTCAATTGTCTCGAAAGCGCGGCCTCGCTGGGCAGCCGGTCGCCGGGCCCGAGCTCATGCGCGCGGATATGGCGCGTGATCTCGCCGATCGTATTGCTGACCAGGCTCGCTGCGTCGGAATGTTTTGCGGATACGGCCGTGCTCACGCAATCTCCCGTTCAGGAGTGGGCAAACCTGTATGGCAGGTTTTCCAGATATGTTGATAGTACATAGGAAAGCTGTAAGTCAATCGAGTCTTCGCCGGGAGATCTCGGCATCATCGCCGGGGACATCGATGACCAGAGGCTTGCATGAGCGATGCTGTTGACGCGACCGGGTGCGGGAGCCTGCGTGGTCGAACAGCGATCATCGCGCTTGGGTAGGGCAGACATTCTCGTCGTGAACACCGGCGGGCGGCCGACCATGCCGCCCGAAAATATCTCGACGGACGATTCACTGCTATTTCGATCGACGCACCCCATATGAGCGGAAAGAGTGTCACTTGAGGACTTGCCTATGCTGATTTCGCGTTGGGGACGGTTTGCAGTTTTGTTTGCGGGGTTGTTCCTGGCATTTTCCATGGTCGCTGTGGATCACGCCGATGCGCGCCGTGGCGGCAGCTTCGGCAGTCGCGGCATGCGCACTTTCCAGCCGGTCCCGCCGACCAGAGTTGCGCCGCAACCGGCCGCACCGGTCGAGCGCTCGATGACGCCCAATGCGGCCACGAACAATGCGGCCCGTCAGCCGCAGGCATTCCAGCGCCCGGGCTTCTTCAACGGCCTCGGCGGATCGATGATACGTGGGCTGCTTCTCGGCGGTTTGATCGGCGTTCTTCTGGGTCATGGGTTCGGCGGCTTGGCCGGCATGTTGGGTCTTTTGCTCCAAGTACTGCTGTTCGGCGGCGCGATCATGCTGGCGATCCGCTTTTTCCGCTTGCAGTCGGCGCAAAGCCCAGCGTCCGTTACGGCTGGTGCCTCGCGGGGCACCGGGACCTTTGCGCGAAACGCAGCAGCGCGGCACGAGCCGAGCAACGGCCCGACTTCCTCCATTACCGGCATCGGGTCAGGATTTGGCGGAACGAGCCAAGCCAACGCTTCCGATGAGATCACACTCACCCAAACCGACCTCGACACGTTCCAGCAACGGCTGACGGAAGTTCAGGAGGCATTCGGGCGCGAAGATCATGCTGCATTGCGCCGGTTGGTGACACCCGAGATGGTGTCCTATCTGTCCGAGGAACTTGCCGACAATGCCAAAAAGGGCGTCAGGAACGACGTGTCGGACGTCAGCCTGCTGGAGGCCGATATTGCGGAAAGTTGGCGGGAGGGCGATCGCGACTACGCGACCGCTGCTTTGCGCTATGAGTCTCGCGACGTGACCCGCGACCGCGTCAGCGGCAAGATCGTTGAGGGCGGGGCCGATCAGCCGACGGAGACGGCCGAACTGTGGACCTTTACGCGGCAGAACGGCGGTGACTGGAAGCTTGCCGCAATACAGCAGCCTGGCTGATGTGCTTGCCTTCATTGAGATGTCTGCGCAGAGGCTGTTCAGGTTTCGCGCTACCACTCGAAGACCAGCGCCCTTTTCGCGCTTGATCAATCCGTCACGGACTGATGCGGTAGCTCACCAGCGCGCGCCGGCGTCGGCCGGTCGGTCAATCGAGTCTTTAGCACGTCGATGAGGCTGATTGTGATGGCGATCACCGCAGGTCCGAGGACAAGGCCGGATGCTCCGAACAAGACGATGCCGCCGACCGCGCCGATAAAGGCCACCACCGTGTGGAGGCGCAACCGATTCCCGACAAGCATCGGATAGAGCAGATTGTCGATGCCGCCGACGATGACGCCGCCCCAGACGGTCAATATCGCTGCGCTGGCCCAAGCTCCCTCCAGTGCGAGATAGACCGCTGCGGGCACCCAGATCACAAACGCCCCGAGCACGGGCACTATGGCAAGAAGTCCCATGACAAGGCCCCAAAAGACTGGCGTCGGCAGGCCGAGCCACCAGAACATCAGGCCACCCAATGTTCCCTGGACGGCGGCGACGAACACGGTGCCGAGCAGTGTTGCATGGACGGTCTCCGCAAAGCGAGACAAGATGTAGGCTGTCTCCGGAGCGCGCAGGGGCGAAAGGCCCGCGACGGCTTGCAGGCCATGTTGGCGGTCGCGCAGAAAATAGAACAGAAGATAAAATGTCAGGCCGAACATCGCGACTTGATAGATGGAGCCACGCAATAGCGACGTGCTTTGTCCCGTCAGCCATTGCACGAATGCGGCGACTGAGCCGGCCGGATCGAATTGGTTCTCGATCCATTGGGCAATGGCCGAAAGCGTGGGATAGCCAGACATGAAGCCGACTGCGTCCCAACCGCGGATGACCTCCTCCAGATAAGTCGCTCCGTTTACCGCCTCGCGAACGAGCTGTTGTGCGACGAGCGCCAGCGGCAGGCCGACGGCGATCGCCGCGACGCTTACCGATATCAGCGCTGCCAGGTTTCGATTTCCGACCCGTCTCTCAACCCACCGGTGAGCCGGAGACAGAATAATTGCCAGGACGAGCGCCCAGGTCAATGCCGGCAAAAAAGGCCACGCCAGCAGATAACAGACATATAGACCGATCGCCGTCGCTGCCAGGACGCCGAGCAATTTCAATTGTTTCACATCCGGCATCTGTTTCAGATCGGGCATCTCTCGCCGTCTCGCAAGCCCAGCGAGCCTAATGGTTTTCCCGAAGAAAAGGCAGGTCGGTTGCTGTACCCGGTCAGGCTGCCGCTGAGGCGCTTCGAGTGACCTTCAGGCGATTTTGACGACATGCAAATTGACCTGATATCGCTCGCCTGCGCTTTGACGGCCTTTCAGCCCGTCTTTGACAGGCAGATGGGGCTTGAACAAAAGCGACGACAGGAAAACGCTTCAGAACTCCCACGGAGATGTCAGAACGAGTCCTGCCGTCTCGAAGTCAGTCAGATTGCGCGTGGCGAGGCGGCCCCCGTTTACTCGAGCGATCGCCGCGATCATGCCATCGGGTGCCGACATGCCGCGTCGCTGGCGACCAGCAGCACCCATAATTTCCCCATAAACCAGCGCAGCCTCTTCTGTCAGACCGAAGATGCGGTCTGCGAAACGCCGGCGCCAGTCCGACAACCCTTGCTCCAGCCGTTCGGCACGTTGATCCGGTCTTATCTTCTGGATGCCGAACGCGATCTCGGCAATCGTCACGGTTGGAAGCGCGAGTTCGGCATCGTATCGGATCAGCCAGGCAATGACTGCCTCGTCTGGGGTCTTTTTCAACGTTTCGGAAACGACGGTCGTATCGACAAAGATCAAAGCTCGACGCCTCGATTCGGCCGGCGACTCTCACGGATCACCGCCTCAAGGTCGATGTCTGTGCCGGATTGCGCTGAAAGCCGCGGGTAGAAGGCAGAAGCAGGCTCACGACCGGCCTCGCGGACCTCATAAGATTCGAGGGCGCGCTCGACCACCTCCGCAATCGAGCGGTTTTCACGACGGGCAAGCCGGTGTGCAAGATCACGCGCCTTGGCGCTGCGGACTGAGAGTTGTGGCTCGGCCATATCGGACTCCTTGGCACCCATTGTATAGGCTCATTTCGCCTGCTAGCAAGATGGCATCTGATGGCTTGATGTCAAAACTGATGTTGCAGCGAGTTGCGGCTGCGCAGAAATAGGAGATAAAATGTCAGGCCAGCGTCGGTTGCCGTACGGGTTGTGGTGCAGTCAGGATGGCGAAACCAGAAGGCGTTGGGTGCCTAGGCAAAGCCAAAGCGCGATTCAGGGGTTTTGCAGCCTATCAAACCGCTCGCTGGGGCTTCAATGGCGGCTATCAAGGCGGAAAGTTCGTCAATGACTGGCCCTAACGGCTTGCGACCGAACCCGATGGACCAGTGCCGAGCGACAAACGGCATAGACGCATTCTCCGAACCAATCGAGCGGGCCAATCATGCTTTGGGCGCGCGCTGTCGGCTCGCGCTCCTGTTTCAACGATGTCGCCGAGGCGCGCGATCCGGCCCGTCATCCAATCCTGCCAGCGAATAGCTCGTGCTTCGCCCACCGGCTTCATCTCTCACGAGTATCCCTTGCGCCAGGAGATCATTGATATCGCGCAAGGCCGTGTCAGGTGAGGTCTTGGTCAGCACTGCCCATTTCGAGGAGGTGAGCTTGCCTTCGAAACCGTCCAGGAGCCGATTGACGACTTTGCGCTGGCGTTCGCTTAGAGGTCGTTGGACTATCTCCTCCCAAAAACGGGCCTTTCGCAGCACATTGGCCAAAATCTCCTCGGCCCCGCCGAAGGCGCGGTCGAGACAGCTTAGAAACCATTGCAGCCAAGGGGTGATGTCGAGACTGCCCTTCTGCGTCCGTTCGAGGATCGCGTAGTAGTCCTTCCGCTCCGCCCGGATTTGCGCGGACATGCTATAGAACCGCTGAGCGCTGCCCTCCGATCGCGCCAACATCATGTCGGCGATCGCGCGGGCGATACGGCCGTTGCCATTCTCGAAGGGATGGATGGTGACGAACCATAGATGGGCGACCCCCGCCTTCAGAACGGGATCAAGCGGCGCGTAACGGTTGAACCAGTCGATGAACGAGGCCATTTCAAGCTCAAGCCGGGCCGCTGCTGGAGCTTCATAGTGGACTTTCTCCCGACCGATGGGACCTGAGACGACCTGCATCGGACCAGAGGCTTCATGCCGCCACGCACCGACGATAATCTTCGTCATGCCGCTGCGACCCGTCGGAAACAGGGCCGCATGCCAGGCGAACAACCGCTCATCCGTAAGTAGCGCCTGATAGTTCTGAGTTGCGTCGAGCATCATCTCGACCACGCCCTCGACATCGCGGTCGACCGGCGCCAGTGCGCCAATATTCATGCCCAGTCGGCGGGCGATGGACGACCGCACCTGTTCCTTGTCGAGAATTTCACCCTCAATTTCGCTGGATTTGAGAACGTCCTCCGTTAGGGTCTGAAGCATCGCCTCGGCACGCAATTCGAAGCCTAGCGCCTCCATCCGCCCCAGCAGCCGGCCCTGCCGATGGCGCACCGTCGCCAGTTGATCGGCAAGGTCCTGGCTGCGCCACTCGAACTGCGGCCAGTTTTCAAGCTCGTAGATATAGGTCGCCATATTCTCCGCACTTTTTGCGTCGAATATGGGCCTCAATCGTCGTATATGCAAGATCATTTGCCGCAATTTATGCGGTGAATAGACCAGCTAAACACCGCATGGTCACGGCTTATTATTCCTCTTGTCGGCTTCTTCTCTCAAAGACCTCCAATCTTGACGCTATATCTCCTCAGGTTATGAGGCATTTTGCGGTTAGGCAGTGAGATGGCACTGGTCCAGTACTCCGACAATGGCTTCTTCGCTCCGTGCACGATTGCCGACGCCTTTCGCACGACGAGCGACGAAGTCGGCCGAACTGCCGGGCTGGGCAAGGATGCCGTCCAGCACAAGCAGCGGGTCCGGTCGGACAAGACCATGGCCGATGTGGTCCACAAGGTCGAGCCGTGCTTCGGTTCAACCCTTCGCAAGATCGCCCGCCTTGCCGCTACGAATTGAGAGCTGTGGCTCGGCCATATAGGATTCCTTCGCAGCATTACTTAAACCCACTGGACCCAAGGCGGTCGCCCTCAATCAGCAGTAGACCTGCCCAAGCTCCACCCGTCCGTGCGTTGCGGCCGCCCTAACGCCGGATTGTGCGCGCCGCATCTACCGCTCGCGACTTCGCCTACGACGCTCCCGACGACCAGCTCCTGCGCTCATTGCGCCATCTGGCACGCGGAAAAGCTCGCTGAAACCGCTCGACCGCCATTCTAGAAAGACGACTGACAAGGCCTCCCTTTGGCGGCATGATGCAAGCATCAACATCTGAGCCTTCCATGCTCAAATCGCCGAGGGTTGTTGAGAACTTCGGATGACCCGTATCGCAACCTTTAACGTCAACGGCGTGAACGGTCGCCTGCCCTTGCTCATCAAGTGGCTGGGTCAGACCGACTATGACATCGTGTGCCTTCAAGAACTGAAGACTTCGGACGAGAAATTTCCCGCGGAAGCCGTCAGGAACGCCGGTTATGGCTCGATCTGGCACGGGCAAAAGTCCTACAACGGTGTAGCTATACTCGCACGGGGAAAGGAGCCCCTGGAGCGTCGACGCGGCCTGCCGGGTGACCCTGACGATACTCACAGCCGGTATATCGAGGCAGAGGTGGATGGGATCGTCGTGGGGTGCATCTACCTGCCCAACGGCAATCCAGCTCCCGGCCCGAAATTCGACTATAAGCTCCGCTGGTTCGACCGTCTGATCAGCTACGGCCAGCTACTGCTCAAGGAGGGGATCACAAGCGTTCTGTGCGGCGACTACAACGTCGTGCCAACGCCGATCGATGCGGTGGTGCCGAGACGTTGGACGGGCGACGCAGTCTACTTTCCGGAGAGCAGGCAGGCCTACGCCGAAATGCTAGACAATGGCTGGATGGATGCCGTCCGCTGCATTCATCCGGAGAAAGGCATCTACACGTACTGGAACTTCTCCTACCGAGGCGGTTATGATCGGAGTTCCGGCCTGCGGATGGACCACCTCCTCGTCAGCCCATCACTTTCGAACAGGTTACGTGACGCGGGCGTGGACGCTGACCTGCGAGGCTGGGAAAAGCCGAGTGATCATGTGCCCGCCTGGATAGAGATCGACCCGTCCGGTAATTAGTTGACATGATCGAATGTTCGGCGGAATCGCCGGGCGTCTTCGCCCACTGCTAATAGAATGCGCTGCGAGATTGCTCACGCTGCTTTTCTAGCAGCCGCCCTAAACGGACGGTCAATGGTGAACGCATCCGGACGGATGGCTGCCTCCACCTGGCTCCAGGTCACGGGACGGGCGATTGGGAAGCCGGGTCGCGCTCGTGGGGAGAAGGCGCCGACCGCCGTGTTGCCGCGCCCATTGCGAAGGTAGTCGATGAAGATGCGGCCCTTTCGGGCTGCAGGCGCGGCGGAGAGCAGATAGCGATCAGGATGGGCTTCAGCGAGGCGCTTGGCGAACGATCGGGCAAGGAGCCGGGCATTGTCGTGCGTGATCTTCGTCTCAAGTGGGGCCATCAGGTGAATTCCCTTGCCGCCCGTCACCTTCGGCCAGCTGTGCAGACCTTCCGCTTCCATGATGTCGCGGAGCGTTAGCGCGGTCTCGATCACTTTGTCCCACTCGACCCCCTCGCCCGGATCAAGGTCCAGAACAACCCGGTCGGCATGTTCGATGTCGTCAACAGTAGCGTTCCAGGGATGCAGCTCTACCGCATCCATCTTGACCAGCCCCAGCAAGCCGGCAAGGTCGTCCACCCACACGCGCACACCTTCGCCACCCTCGCGCTTCTGAACGCGCAACTGATGCACTGCAGCTGGGATCTTCGGCAGCGCGCCCTTGTGGTAGAAGGTTGCCCCGAGAGCATGGCGGACCAGCTTCAGCGGTCGGTGGCCGAGATGGACGAGTGCGTAATCGGCAACCCTCTGCCAGTAGCGCGCAAGCTCTTCCTTGGGGGGTGAGACCCCGTCGGGCAGCAGTTGCAGGATGTTCTCCCTGGGAATGCCAAGTTCCTGGGCTGGCCCACGTCGCTTTGATGGCGCCGGAGGCTTGGCCGGGATCGCCACCAGGTCTTCTCGCAGACCCTTGAATACTGCCTCGCGCAACACGCCGCGATCAGTGACGCCGCTGAACTGTACCTCGGCCAGCACCTCTGGTCTGACCCACGTCGCCTTCGGCTTCACGATGGGCTCTGACAGAGGCGACTTGCTGATGATCAGCGGGTCGAGCCGCTCTCGAACCAGTTGAGCAACGCTCAAGGTGTAGCCGCTGCGGGCCTTCCCGGCATAGAGCAGTCGGTCGCCCTCACGGCGACCGATGTAGAGGGATGCGATGCGGCGCGGGTGAGCGCCCAGCTTCTCGACAAATGCCACGATGGGGAAAGTGTCGCTCTTGATGCACTTCACCTTGAGCCAACTGGTCTGGACCCCTGAGCGGTAGGTGGCATCGGTGCGCTTGGAGACGATGCCCTCCAACCCCATACGGCAGGCATGTTCAAATACGTCCGTGCCGCCCAACTCCAGATGTTCGGCGTAGGTCAATGTCGGGGCTGAGTTCTTCAGCAGCTTCTCTAGGGCTGCCTTACGCCTTACCAGCGGCTGCCGCCGCAGATCGCGCCCGTTGAGGTGCAGCAGGTCGAATGCGTAGAAGATGAGCCTCGGCGAGTCTGGGTTGCCCAACTCCCGTTCCAACGCTTGGTAGTCCGGCAGGCCAGTGTCGCCGAGAACGACAGCCTCCCCGTCGATGATCGCCGCCTTCACCGGCAAGCCCGCCGCCGCTTGAACAATTCGTCGGTATCGGTGCGACCAGTCGTAGCCACGGCGCGTGAAGGCTCTCGCTTTGCCGCCCTCAATGATCAGTTCGGTGCGGTAGCCGTCGTACTTGATCTCATGAAGCCATTCGCCGCCCTCGGGCGCATTCTCGACCAGCGTCGGCGACTGGAACTCAATGAAAGAAAGCCCGTCTGTGGCGTTACGCATGCACCCTCCGACGGCGAGTCAAGACGCAGAGCAGCAATAGGTTCCGGGGCATTTTAGCGAAATTGTATGTTGGGGCAGTTTATGGTTCCGTTGGAATTAGCATCAATTATCAAGCCGCGCACATAGCAAGGACTGGCGCGAGCTGGAGGCGGATTTGCTATGGCTCGATCTGCCGCCAGCCAAAATGCAATGACAATAGCCAACGCTTGGGAGGCGTGCGTGGCGCGGATCGTAGTCGCACCGCAATTGCACCGCCGTGGCGTCGTAGTCGAGGTGTCGGGGTCCGCCGAGCCTCCCTGCACCATCCTGATCTGATGTGCGTCCTGACATGGACTCTCCTTCCATGGCTGCATCGGGGCAAGCGGCAATTTCTGTCCTCACCAAAGGTCCGCTTTGTGAATAGCCGTTCATTGCGGCTGCCATGTATGAGCAACGGTCGGGTGGAAGCCTCACATTGCTGCGATCGATCTGAACCGGAACGGGCGCGCCATGAACAGAAATTGAGAAACATCTTCCGAAGTGGACATTCGGGTGATGCGCTGGGCACGGAAGCAAGGAGGCTCGTGCATTCGGGGCGCGCCCTCTTTAAAGCCGTCACGGGGCTTGCAATTCGGTGGCGCATTGCGACACTTGTTGCATGAGCACGTCCGCACAACCAGTGCGTCTGGCCCGCCCCGAAAAGAAGCGGCGTCGCATCCCTATTGCGGTCATCATGGCGTTGAGTTTTGGCAGCCTCATATTCCTGTCGGTCGGGGGCGTGCTCGCGTTGTCGGTCGGCGCCAATTTTCGCAACACGTTCGACTTGCTCGGCGCCCAGTCGACACTCCTGATCGATGCGATGGAGGACTCGCTGCGCGCAGAGATGGGGGACGCCGAGAACGCGGTCGACGGCATCGCGCAGCTGTATGCCCAGGGCGAGTTCCAGATCGACGACGAGGCGATGTCTGCAGCCGTTGCCGGTGCTCTGGCTACCGCCTCGGGGGTCGAGGCGATGCTGATCTGCACCCCCGACCTGGTCTGCCGTGGCGCCGCGCGCTCAGTCGAAAACAACGTTGCAACGGGCGCCATCGAGCATTTTCCGGCCAAGCCCGAGAAGTCGCCCCAAGTCCGCGCCGCCCTCGAACAACGCAGACGGGTCGGCGGCAGGCAATGGGGGGCATTCGTAGCCAACGAGTTCGGCCTGTACGCGCATGTCTCAGTGCCGCTGGCACGTGATGGCGTGACGCAGGCCTGGGTGATCGCGGCGGTCGAATTGCAGAAACTGTCCGATATCACGCGGGAGCTATCATCGCGATTTGGCACGCATGCCTTCATTCTCGACGGCGAAGACCGCGTGCTCGCCGACCAAAGGCTGGCCGATCCCGACGCTCTGAAGAACGGCGTCCTGCCGCTGACGCCGCTGGCCACGTATGGCGATCCGGTATTGGCCGCCTATAGCGCGCGGAAGGTAGAGCGGGATTTCGACACGCGCCGCGCCCGCGACATAGAAATCGCCGAGATCGACCGCAGCGTGGACAATGCGTCCGAGTGGAGCGGCGACGCCACCTACATCGCCATCACCCGCAAGATCGCAGGCTATGGCGACAAGCCCTGGACGCTCGGCGCGTATTTCGAGACCAGTCAGATCAGCAAGGAGATCGAGCGCGTGTTGGGATCGGCCCTGCTCGGTCTTGGGGCGATGGCCGTGGCGGTCATCGTCGCGATCCTGCTTGGGAGGCGCCTGTCGCGACCGATCCAGGCGATCGCCGGCCAGGCCATGCGCGTTGCCGATTTCGATCTCGACGGCGTGACTCCGCTGCCGCGCAGCAGGGTTCTGGAGTTGGACAACCAGGCTTCGGCCTTCAACGCCATGCTGATCGGTCTGCGTGCATTCTCGACCTATATTCCGCGCTCGCTGGTGGCCAAGCTGGTGCGCACCGGAGAGGTCGGCATCGCCGAACCGCGCGAAGCGGTCGTCACCGTCATGTTTACCGACATCGTCGGGTTCACCACGCTGTCGGAGCAGATGGACGCCGCAGCCGCGGCCAGGCTGCTGAACCACCACTTCGAGATCCTGTGTGGCGCGGTCGATGCACATGGCGGTACGGTCGACAAGTTCCTGGGCGACGGCATGCTGGCGTTCTTCGGCGCGCCGGATCGTCTGAAGGGCCATGCCGCGGCGGCCGTCCGCGCCGCCGCGGCGATCCGCGAGGAGCTGGACAAGGACAATCTGGAAGCGGCTGGCGAAGGCCGGCCTCCTCTTCATGTCCGCATCGGCATCCACACGGGCTCCGTCATCGTCGGCAATATCGGCGCATCCGATCGCGTGAACTACACAATCGTCGGCGACACCGTAAACATCAGCCAGCGGCTTCAGGAACTCGGCAAGTTGCTCGCACCAGATGCCGCGACCGCCATCGCGATTTCCGGCGAGGCTGTTTCGCGGCTCGACGAAAAATTCGAAACGATCCCGGCGGGCAGGCACAGGTTGCGCGGGCGCGGCGAAGCGACGGAAGTCTTTCAGCTTCGCAAAGTCGCGACGTCAGCACCGCCCCGTGTGGACGTTCGCCACGCCCAAGCAGGCTAGGGCCATGCCGCTTCCCTGCCGCTGATCGGCGGCTTGGAGAAGCCCGCGCGAATGCTGGTTCCGGCTAATGCCGACTTCCAAAAAGAGAATTCGGCTCCGCAAGGTCTCGAAAGGGTCATCGGCGTGAATTCGTCTTGCGCGGACGACCTTCCCCTCGGGGTCGCTCAAAGACTCCCATCTTGCGGACCAATCTCACCAAGGCGTCTGGGCTTTAACGTCGGCGATTGTCGTGTGGCGCTTTTTTGATCATCCTATCGAGCGGTTGGAAACTCGTTCGCCTCGAAAACATGGTGATGCACACGGCCGGTGAACATCTTGAGCAGCTCTCCAGTCGCATCGCGGCTCTGAAAGCGAACGTCGGACTGCAGCGCCTTCTTGCAGGCGTCCATGTCGGGATAACGGATGGCGAGCGCCATGGCATAGACGGGGGCGCCCTCATCCCGTGCCGTGCCATCCAGAACGCGCACCTCCTCGGCTCCAGGAAATTGCGTCCACAACGGCACTAGCCTTTCCCTGACAAAGCGCCGGAATTCGCTCTCGCGTCCGGGGTGGATTTCGCCTTCGAACAGGGCGTAGCGAATGATCATGGCGAGGATTTCCTGATTTTCTGCGCTTGGGATGGCCGCCGGCCGGCAAGGGCAGGTCGCGGTGCAATTCGTGGATTTGTCGTGCGAATGAGATGCGGGCGCATCGCGTATTGCGCCCGCATCGCCGGGCGTCCTACTTGCCCCAGATCTTCTTGTATGCGCCGCGGTAGCCATTGCCGGGGTCGAATGCGTTATTCGGCCCACCGTCGAACTCGACATTGTCGGCCGTCACCACATGCAGCGGCGACAGATAGCCCGACCATTTTTCGCCAGCGATGGCGCGGTTCAGCTCGTCGACCAATTGCCAGCCCTGCAAGTTGAGCGGTTCGGCGACGGTCACCTTCTGGAACTGACCGGCGCGAATGCGCTGATAGGCCGATTCCGAACCGTCGCCGGCGGCGACATTGATCGGCGCGTCGGTGCCGGCTTTGCCGGCGGCGGCAAGTGAGGGTCCCATGAAGTCGAAATAGAGATCGTTGATCGCCAGCGAATGCGTCCAGGCATCGCCGTACTTCTGCAGCAGCGAAGTGGTCAGCTGCGGCATGCGCTGCGAGGTCTCGGCGATCGGCGTGTCGACATATTCGAGCACCTTGCCGCCCAGCCGCTCGATCTCCGCCTTCATCTTGTCTGCCTTGGCGATGGCGATGGCGTAGGTCGAATCGGTGAAGATGACGACGCCGGGCTTGCCCTTGGCATCGGCGTAGGCCCAGTCGGCCGCGGCCGTGGAGACTTGCATGGCATCCGTCGACACGTTGGCGAACACGCCGCTTTTCTGGTCGGGCCCGATCACCGGTCCGGCATGCCAGGAGACCAACGGGATACCTGCGACCTTAGCCTGTTCCAGCGCCGGCGCCTGCTCGACCGCGTCAAAACCGTTGATGACGATGCCATTCGGCTTCAACGCCATGGCTTGGCCGAAGGCAGCGGTGCGGCCGCCGATCGAGCCGGCGCCGTCAATCACCTTGACCTCCCAGCCTATCGCCTTGGCTGCTTCCTCGACGCCGTTGGTGACGCCCAGGATGCCGCCGTTCTTGAGGTCGCCGGCGAGCACGACGATCGTCTTGCCTTGCTGCGCCTTCGGACCGGTGGTCGGGCCATCCCAGGCCGTGACCTTCTGCGCATATTTCTGGACGACCGCCATGGCGTCGGCTGTGGCGTCCGCCCGTGCCTGGCCAGCGAACAGGACAGGAGCAGCGATTGTCATGGCCGTCAAGGCGACGGATGATTTCAGGAATGTTCTGCGTTGCATGTTGGTACCTCCCTTGGTTTCAAGAAATTGCATGGTCTTTCAAAACTCGGCTTTCGATTGGAGTTGACGACATGTCACCGGCTGATGTCGCCCGCCACCGGACCAACGCCGGCCGGATATGCGTTGACGTAGATGGCGTAAAGGGATGTCTGCGCAGTGATGTAGAGGCGGTTGCGCTTGGGACCGCCGAAACAGACATTGGAAACGAGCTCGGGAACCAGGATACGGCCGATCAGGGTTCCGTCCGGCGCATGGACGCGCACCGAGTCGGCGCTGGAGGCCCAGATGTTGCCGTCGCGATCGACGCGAAAACCATCGAAGAGGCCTGCCCCGCACTCGGCGAAGATGCCGCCTGCGCGCGCCGACCGGCCATCGGCGGCAAGGTCATAGGCCTTGATCGCGCGCGGCAGGCCGGGCACATGGCTGGCGCCGCTGTCCGACACGTAGAGGATCGTCTCGTCGGGCGAAAAAGCCAGGCCGTTCGGCTGCACCATGTCGGTGACAACGGCGCTCACCTCACCCGAAAGCTCGTCGAACCGGTAGACATGGGAGCCGCCGATCTCCGCTCTGGCGATCTTGCCCTCATAGTGGCTTTCGATGCCGTAGACCGGGTCGGTGAACCAGATCGTACCGTCGGATTTGACCACCACGTCATTGGGTGAATTGAACCGCTTGCCTGCAACGGTTTCGACAAGCGTCTGCCAACGCCCGTCATGCTCGAGCCGGGAGACACGGCGCCCGCCATGCTCGCAAGCAACGACGCGGCCTTCGCGGTCGAGTGTGTGGCCGTTCTGGTAGTTACAACGGGCCTCGAAGATGCTGACGGAACCATCGCTTTCGTCGTAGCGCAGCAGCCGATCGTTCGGGATGTCCGACCACAGCAAATGCCTTGCGGCGGGGACATACACCGGTCCTTCCGCCCAACGGCTACCGGTCCATAGCCGTTCGAGCTTGGCATGCCCGATCATCAGCTTGCCGAACCGATCGTCGAGAACCTCGTAGTCGTTCATTCCATGATCCACGGGTTTGGCTCGATTTGTCACTTCGAGGGCTGCGCGACGGTCTTGGTCCTGTTTCTTTGCGCTGCGCCGCGCTTGCGCTGGGCGTAGCCGGCAATGCCTATGGCGACGAGCAGCGTGACGCCGTTGAACAATGGCTCGACGAAGAACGAGCCGCCGAACTGCTGAATGCCCGAAATGCCGACCGCCAGGATGATGACGCCCGTCATCGTGCCCCAGACGTTGACTCGTCCAGGCTTGATCGTGGTCGAGCCGAGAAAGGCGCCGACGAGAGCCGGCAGCAGATACTCCAGTCCGACGCTGGCTTGGCCAATGCGAAGCTTGGAGGCGAGCAACACTCCTGTCAGCGCCGTCAGGAAGCCCGAGGAGATGAACGCCCCAATGACGAAGCGTCGCACCGGAATGCCATTGAGAGCAGCCGCCTTCGGGTTGGCGCCGATGGCATAAACGTAGCGGCCGATCGGCAGATATTCGAGAATGATCCACAGTGCGACGGCGATGCCAAGCACGTAGAGGCCGGTGATCGGCAGCCCGAACACCATCGTGCCGTTGAGCGCGTAGAAGCCGTTGGACAACACGCCGACAACCTGCCGGCCGCCAGTGTGCCAAAGCGCCAAGGAATAGAGCACGGTGCCGGTGCCCAGCGTGGCGATGAAAGAGTCGATGCGGGCGACTTCGACCAGCAGGCCGTTGAGGAAGCCGGTCGCGGCGCCGAGAACCAGCACTATCATCACTGCCAGCGGCCACGGAAAGCCGAACATGGTCTGCAGACTGATGGCCAGGATGTGCCACAGCACGATGCCGTAGCCGACGGTGAGGTCAATTCGGCCCGACGCCATCGGGATCATCGCCGCCAGCGACAAAAGCGCGATGATCGCCTTGTCGGAGATGATCGAGCGCAGGTTAAGCAGCGTCGGGAACGTGTTCGGCAGCAGGATCGAAAACAACAGGATCAGCAACACCGTCAGGATAACCAGCCCGTAGACCGGCAGCAGCCGGATGACCTTCTGCCCCATGGACAAATCAGCCATCTCGCCGCGGGTCGGTTCGAGGGCGCTGGATTCGATCGATTGCATGAGTTCGCTCCCAGAAAGATCAGGCGGCTTCGGAAGCCGATGCCGCGGTGATCACGGCGGATGTGGTGAGGTCTTTGCCAGTGAGTTCGCGAACGATCCGTCCTCGCGAAAACACCAAAGCGCGGTGGCAGATGTGGGCAATCTCCTCGAAATCGGTCGATACCACGACGACGGCGAGGCCGGCTTCAAGCGCGCGGCCGATCAGCCGGTAGACCTCAGCCTTGGCGCCGACATCGACGCCGGCCGTCGGATCCTCGGCGATCAGCAATGTACGCCCGGTGTGCAGCCATCGCCCGACGACCACCTTTTGCTGGTTGCCACCCGACAGCGCCTCTATCGGCAGGTTCGGATCGTTGGGGCGCAGCCCGACGGAACTGCCGATCGCCTGCGCCAGCGCAGCCTCCCTGTGAGGCGCAAGGAAGGAAAACAGGCCGCGCTTGCCGGCGCCGGGATTGAGGAAACTGTTCTCTCGAATCGACAAGGATCCAGCGATTGATTCTTCGGTCCTGTCACGCGCGATCAGGCCGATGCCGGACGACATCGCCGCGATCGGGCTGGACAGGTCCGGCACAGCCCCGCGGATCGTCACCGTGCCGGAAAAGGCCTGGCAGCCAAACAGCGCTCGGCCAACCAGTTCCTGCCCGGCACCGCGCAGGCCGACCAGGCCGAGCAACTCACCCTTGCGTACGTCGAAAGACACCGGGCCGGCACCGGCGCAGACAAGGTCGCGGACAGCACAGATCGTCTCGCCGGCCTGCGTTTGAGCCTTGCTGAAAACCTGGCTGACCGGACGGCCGACGATCATCTCGACCAGTTCGTCCGGTTTTGTATCGGCGACTTTCTTCTCGCCGACCAGCCTGCCGTCGCGCAGCACGGCGACGCGATCGGCGATGCGGAAAATTTCATCGAGGCGGTGCGAGACATAGATCATGCCGACGCCGCGCTGCTTGAGCGGACGGATGGCGTCGAACAGCCGCTCGACCTCGTCGGCGGGAAGGCTGGCGGTCGGTTCGTCGAGCACCAGCACATCGGCCTCGGTAGCCAAGGCGCGAGCGATGGCAACCAGCGACTTTTCTGTACGGGTCAGATCCTGGACCCGCGTCGTCGGGTCGAAATCACAGCCGACCAGCTTTAACGCCTCCTGCGCCCTCGCCTCGGTCGATCGCCAGTCGATCAGGCCAGAGCGAAGCGAAAAGCCTTGGGGGCAGGCCGACATTCTCGCCGACCGTCATCCATTCGATAAGACCTAGATCCTGGTGAATGAAGGCTACGGGCTGGCGCTGGTTCGGCCGCGGCGGGCGATGATGGTAGGGCTCGCCGCGAAACAGGATTTGGCCGCCATCCGGCCGATAGATGCCGGCGAGCGTCTTGATCAGCGTCGACTTGCCGGCGCCATTCTCGCCGAGCAGCGCCAGGATCTCGCCCTTGTGCAGATCAAGCGTCACGTCGGAGAGCGCGCGGGTGCCGCCGAACTCCTTCGTAATTGACTTGAACTCGATCAGTTTTTGCTCGGTCACAATGCGTTCCTCCCGAGATCGCCCAAATGATGTTATCGATAACATTTCTAGGCGTCAAGCATCAAAGAATAAGGCCAACGGATCAGCTGGTCTTGCCGTCGAGCAGACGCATCATCTCGGCCGAATCGTTCGGCCCCAATCCAGCGGCGCAGAGCAGGCGATGGATCTCGACCACCTGCCCGGTCATCGGCATCGGCGTCTTGGTTTTCAGCGCGAAGGCCTGCAGCGAATCCAGATCCTTCAGCATGTTGTCGATGCGGCCGGTGGCTGAAAAATCCCGGGCAGCGAATTTTGCCATGAACTCCTGCATGATGCTGGAGTCGGCCCGCCCGCCCTTGAGTGCAGCGGGAATTGCCTTCGGGTCTACGCCGCCGGCTTCGGCAAGCTTCACGGCTTCGGCGACAGCCTGGAACAGTACTGCGCAGAACAGCTGGTTGATCAGCTTGGTCGTCTGCCCTGCCCCACTTGGGCCCATGAGAGTGTAGTTGGCGCAGAGATGCCGCATCACCGTGCGCGCCTGTTCGAAGTCTTCAGCCTCGCCACCCGCCATGACGGTCAGCCTGCCGGCCAGCGCGCCGGGAACGCCGCCCGAAAGCGGGCAGTCGAGCCATTTCATGCCGGTCTCGGCAGACAGCTTCCCGGCCATCTGCGCGGTGTCGACAGGATCGATCGAAGACATGTCGATCAGCAGCTTTTCCGACGACGCCGCAGCCGCCACACCACCGTCGCCAAACACCACCGAACGCACGATATCGGCATGGTTGAGACTGAGAATGACGAAGTCGTTCGCTCGCGTTGCCTCGGCGACCGACGCGGCGGCAGCCGCACCCTTTGCAGTCAGCGCTGCAATCTTGACCTTGTCCAGATCGAACACCGTCACGGCTAGCCCAGTCTCGATCAGGCGTGTGGCGATCGCCGATCCCATGATGCCGGCGCCGACAACGGCGACTTTTGTTGGTTGCGTCATTTCAACGTGCCTTTTTCCTTGATGCTGACAGGGCTGACCCCAAGTGCACCCAGACCCTGCAATACTCTATCGGCAATCGTGTCGACAGGCGCCTCGATGTCCACTGTGACCACCAGCTTCTCGTCACCTGGATGCTCCAGTGTGGCGAACTGGCTGTCGAGCAGCGCGGGCGGAAAGAAGTGGCTGCGGCGCTCGGCGAGCCTGGCTTGCAACACCGCACGTGAACCGTCCAAAAATACGAAAAGCACGGGCCCAATGGCACCATCGCGAAGACGATCGCGATACGATTTCTTCAGCGCCGAGCAACTCGCGACGAGCCCGCGTCCTTCCTCATGGGCATGGCGCAAGGCTGAGCCCAACAGGTCCAGCCAAGGCCAACGATCCTCGTCGGCAAGCGGTATGCCCGCCGACATTTTCTCGACATTCCCGCGCGGGTGCAGCGCGTCGCCTTCGACAAAAGCGAGCCCTAGACGAGCCGCGATCGCGATGCCAATGCTGGTCTTGCCGCAGCCGCTGACACCCATCACGACGATGGACCAGGACTCAGAGGCAGGTTGTGATGCCGCCATCGACATAGAGCGTGTGTCCATTGACAAAGGACGAGGCCGGTGCAGCCAGAAAGATCGCCGCGCCGACCAGTTCGCCGACATCGCCCCAACGACCCGCCGGTGTGCGGTTGGTCAGCCAGGCTGAAAACTCGGGATTGTCGACCAGCGCCTGGTTGAGCGGCGTCTTGAAGTAACCGGGCGCAATGGAATTGATCTGCAAGCCGTGCTTCGCCCAATCGGCACACATGCCGCGCGTCAGGTTGCGCACAGCGCCTTTCGTGGCTGTATAGGGGGCGATGTTGGTCCGTGCCAGTTCGCTCTGCACCGAGGCGATATTGATGATCTTGCCGCGCCGCCGCGGGATCATGTGCCGCGCCACCGCTTGTCCCACAAAGAACACGCTGGAGATGTTGGTGCGCAAGAGTTCCTCCCATTTGTCAGCGGGGAAATCCTCGAGCGGCATTCGGAACTGCATGCCGGCATTGTTGATAAGGATATCGATGGCGCCGATCGTCGCCTCGGTCTCCGCGACGCCGTTCGCCACCGCAGCATGATCGGTGACGTCGAAGACGGCGCTATGGATCTTGTGCCCCTTCGCTGTCAGTGCATCCGCAGCTGTTTTGACCTTTTCGGCGCTGCGTCCGTTGAGCACGATTTCGGCGCCGTGCTGCGCCAACCCCTCGGCCAGCGCCAGGCCGATCCCCTGTCCCGAGCCGGTGACCAGCGCCCGCATGCCGGTCAAATCGAATAATGAACTGCCCAAATGCTCCTCCTGAGCAATGTTTCCTGAGCGGCCACGATTTCCAACGCACTGCCGCCAGTCCCTATTGACATGAATGTTATCGATAACATAGTCAATGGAAAAATGAGTTCGCACAGGAGACGACGCCGTGACCGACATTTTGGTGACAGGTCCCTATCCCGATTGGGACATGGGAGATCTTGAGGCGAAATATCGCGTCCACAAACTTTGGCAGTCCGAGGACAAGGACGCGTTGCTCTCAAGCCACGCCGGCGCGATCCGCGCCATAGCTACGCGCGGCGAGCTTGGCGCAAGTGCTGCGCTGATGAGAAAGCTGCCGCAGCTCGAAATCGTTTCCTGCTATGGCGTCGGCACCGACGCCATCGACCTTGCCTATGCCAGGGCGAACGGCATTCGTGTCACCAATACACCTGATGTGCTGACCGAGGACGTAGCCGATATCGGGATCGGGCTGCTGCTCGCCGTGGCGCGAAAAATCCCGCAGGCCGACGCCTATGTACGCGATGGAAGCTGGCGCAAGGGCAATATGGGGCTGGTCACGCGTGTCTGTGGAAAAAGGCTGGGCATTGTCGGCATGGGCCGCGTCGGTGCGGCGGTGGCGAAGCGCGCCGCTGCATTCGACTGCACGATTTCTTATTTCGACAACCGCAAGCGCGACGATCTTCCTTATGCTTTTGTCGGCGATCTGGTCGAACTGGCGCGCGACAGCGAATTTCTGATCGTAACGCTCGCCGGCGGCGAAAGCACAAAACACATCATTAATGCGTCGATCCTGGCAGCGCTCGGAGCAGACGGTATCGTCATAAATATTTCGCGCGGCAGCACGATCGACGAGACCGCGTTGCTCGCGGCCCTGGAATCCAGTGCCATCAAGGGTGCCGGGCTCGACGTGTTCTGGAACGAGCCAACCATCGACGAGCGCTTCCTGAAGCTTACCAACGTCGTGCTGCAACCGCACCACGCCAGCGGCACGGTGGAAACCCGCAAGGCCATGGGTCAGCTCGTCCGCGATAATCTCGCGGCCCATTTCGGCGGACAGACCTTGCTGACACCGGTCGTATGAGAAGGGATCACATCATGAAGTCGATCGTCATCCACGCGGCAAAAGACCTGCGGATCGAGGAGACCGATCCGGGCTCCCCTGGCGCCGGACAGGTCGAGATCGCGGTCGAGGCTGGCGGCATCTGCGGCTCGGACCTGCATTATTACAACCATGGCGGCTTCGGCGCGATCCGCCTTCGTGAACCCATGATTCTTGGCCATGAGGTTGCGGGCACGGTGCGGGCCCTCGGCGACGGCATCTCCACACTTGCGGTCGGCGATCGCGTGGCGATCTCGCCCAGCCGAGCCTGCAATGCCTGTCGCTACTGCCTGCAAGGCATGCAGAACCAATGCCTCGACATGCGCTTCTATGGCAGCGCCATGCCGATGCCGCACATCCAGGGCGCCTTCCGCCAGCGCCTGATCGCCGAGGCGTGGCAGTGCCACAGAATAGCCGACCACATCTCCATCAACGAAGCCGCTTTCGCCGAGCCCTTCGCGGTGACGCTGCATGCCATGAACCGCGCCGGCTCGCTGCTCGGCAAGCGGGTTCTGGTCACCGGCTGCGGGCCGATCGGCGCGCTTTGCATCCTCGCCGCACGAGCCCACGGCGCGCGCGAGATCGTCGCCACCGATGTCATGGAGGGCGTGCTGGCGAAGGCCCTAGAGATCGGCGCCGATCGCACTATCAACGTCGCGACAAACAGCGAAGAGCTCGCCGCCTATAATGTCGACAAGGGTAGTTTCGACATGATGTTCGAGGCCTCCGGCAATGAACGCGCGGTGCGTGCAGGGCTCGATGTCCTGAAGCCACGCGGCGTGCTCGTGCAGCTCGGTCTCGGCGGCGATCTGTCAATCCCGCAGAACCTCATCGTCGCGAAAGAGATCGAGATGCGGGGCACTTTCCGTTTCCACGAGGAGTTTGCGCTCGCCGTCGACCTGATCAATCGCCGCCGGGTGGATGTCAAACCGCTACTGACAGGCATCTATGCTCTCGACGAGGCGGTCGCGGCTTTCGACATCGCTGGTGACCGAAACAAATCCATGAAGGTTCAGATAGCGTTCTGAAGATCCTTCGGTTGCGCTGGAGGCGCATCGGCACATCGCATGAAATCACGTCGGCGCCAACCGCCGCCAAGGCGGCGTGTGCCACATCGAAATCGCCGGTTCCCGACCCGACGCCGATGCCGCCCGCAAGGCGTCCGCCGAAGCGGATCGGCAAGCCCCCCGGGCAAATTGGTCACGCCGCCCTGCGATGCGATACCGGCTGAGAGCGCCGCTTCGAACGCCATGCCGCCAGTAGCGGCGTTTATTGACGCCGCGGTGCGCGCCTTCGCCTGCGCCGTACGCATGCTGAGGAACCGCGCGCCATCCATGCGCAGACTGGCGAGGACTTCGCCGCTCGCATCGACAACCACGAGACATTGCGGCACGCCCATCGTGACGGCGCGCGCTGCTCCGGCTTTCAAGGCACCGTCATGCGTGAGGTGATGGTCTCGCGAAACATCGCTGCTGGGCTGCCCTTCGCTGCGTTTGAATCGATGCAGGAGCTCAGGTGCTTTCGCGCTCGACGACGCGATAGCTTGTGAGGACGATTTCTTCGCCGTGTCGTTTCTCGTCGCCTCGGATCACCTGGATCAATCTGCGGGCGGCCTGTTGCCCGATGCCGTAGCAGTCGACATTCACGGTGGTGATGCCGGGATGGCAAAAGGCGGCTACCTCGTAGTCGCCGAAGCCGGCAATGGCGATGTCCTGCGGGATCCGCATGCCCCGGCGCTTGCATTCCATCAGTGCGCCGAAGGCCGAAAGGTCCGAAACGCAGAGTACGGCTTGCGTGTCCGGCCAGCGCTCCAGCATGCTGACGACGGCCTGGCCTCCCTGCTCGATGGATATCGGCGGCACGCCAAAGGAAACGAGGCGCCCGGTTGGCAGGCCGAGCTCCTCAATGGCTCTGACAAAGCCTTCGCGCCGTTGGCTGCCGCGCGTGTCGCGCGAGGTCGTGCCACCGATGTAACCGAATTTATTGTAGCCTTTTCTGGCCAGCGTCTTGACGAGAAGCCCCATCGCCTCTTCGTTGGAGAATCCGACCACCTGATCGATGGGTTTCGCCGGCAACTCCCAGGTTTCGACTACAGGGATGCCCGCGTTTTTAAGAAGCCGGCGGGCGCGCTCCGTATGGGCGCCGCCGGTCAGAATGATGCCTTCGGGCCGCCGACGGAGCATCGCTTCGATCAGCCTTTCCTCCTTCTCGACCGTATAGTCGGTGTAGCCGAGCAGAAGCTGGAGTCCCGTGCTCTCCAGTTCATCCGTTATGCCGCGCGCCGTATCGGCGAAGTTGGAATTGTTGAGTGATGGAACCATCGCGGCAACAAATCCAGTCTTGCGCGAGGACAGGCTGCCGGCCGATTGGTCGAGCACGTAGCCGAGGTCGTTGACCGCGACCATGATCTTTTCCCGCGTCGCCTTGGAAACGAGGCTGCCCTCTTTCAGGGCGCGTGAAACCGTCATGGTGGACACACCTGCCCGCCGCGCCACGTCGACCATCGTCGGGGCGTGGCTCTCGCCCGGTCTCGATGAGGCTGCCTTGGCCATCATGCCGCTCCACCAGCCGGCAGCGATGTGCCCAAGCAAAACGCTGGACACTCGGGCACAAGGTCTCTGCGGCGTCCGGCATCGCTCATGAACCACCCGTTGGAATCAACTTCACGCAAGGCATGTTATCGATACCATATCAAAAGACAACAGCCACATACGGCCCAAGCGTAAACATGGTCATGAGCACCGGTTTGGGCCGCGATCACACTTTGGCTCTACTGCCGACGACGATTGCCGAATGAGGTCCGCCCGACAGGACCGGACACCGTTTCTTCGATGCCTGCCGGGCGTGGGTGCGCCAGCTCTGTCAGCCAGCCCATAGCGAGCAAGTCGACGGTGTAGGCGACGGGATCAGGAGCAGCAGGGCAGGAACGCCCGCCATTGGGATGCCGGCACCACACGATAGACCGCCTTCATGTAGTTGGCGCTCCCGAGCAGATAGATCGCCGGTCCGCCAGTGAGGATCAGGACTTAGGTTAGGCCGTCTTGAGCGGATCATGGGAATGCGCCAGCACCAGATCGTTGCCGACGGCGGCGGCGATGACCCCGCCGACCAGGATCCCGCGGGCATAACGAGGCCTATCTGCCGAATTGTCGGAGGTTAGAAACTCTTCCGCCGAGGAGAACGACTTCGCGTTGAAACCGAACGCTCTAAGCAGGTCTGGCAGGGACTCGCGCACGGATTCATCGTCGTCGACGACAGACACGAGTGGTTGCACAACTTTCATCGAATCCCCGCTGAACTCTGCGCATTGCCCATAGCCGATGCGCGCATGGTGCCGACCTCGCGAAGCCCTTCCCCGAAGTATTCCGGGATGGAGAATGAGAACGTAGCACCCGGGCCACGGTTCCGTTCAGCCCACAGGCGTCCGTTATGGCTCTCTATGATGGTGCGGCTGACGGACAACCCGATCCCCATGCCCTCGCTCTTGGTTGTATAGAACGCCTCGAAGAGGCGCGCCGTTCCTTCCGGCCCGAAACCAACGCCGGCGTCCTGTACGGAGAGGTGCACGTGATCGTCTTCGTCCAATTCGGTTCTGATCACCAGCTGCCTCGGGCGGTCATCGACGCCGCTCATCGCATCGGAAGCGTTCCGCAGCAGGTTTATGATTACCTGTTGAAGCTGGACCCGGCCACCGCCGACCGGCGGAAGCCCGTCGGCGAACTCGGTGTGCAGCACCACCCGGTTTCGTTGAAGATCGCCGGACGACAGTGCAATCACCTCTCGCGCAGCCTCGTTCAGATCAATTGGTTCGATCGTTGGGGGCCGTTTGCTGAAAAGCGCGCGCAATCGTGCAATCACGTCCGCCGCACGATTGCCGTCGCGGATGGTGCGGCGCGCGGTTTCTTGCGCGACCTCAATGTTTGGCGGGTCGGCCGCCAGCATGCGAAGGCACGTGCTGGCATTGGTAATGATTCCTGAGAGCGGCTGATTGACCTCATGCGCGATCGAGGCCGTCATTGCGCCGAGGCTCATTACCCTCGTGAGGTGGGCGAGTTCCGACCTAAGTTTGTCGTGCGCCTGCGCCAACAGCCGGCTTTGTGTCACGTCCTGAACCGCGCCAACGCATTCCAGTCGACCAGTATCGTGCTTTATCACGCGGCCGAATACTCTGACGTGTTTAATCCTGCCATCAGCCATGAGAAGCCTGATGCCGTATTCGGGATTGTCCCGACCGGAGCGCACCCGACGGGCGGCTGCACGATGCCAACAGCCTTGATCGTCGCCAGCAGCAGGGGGCCTGCGGGCTGGACTTGGAACGGCGCGCCTTGTCGGGATTGTCCTTGAGCGAGCGCGGATCAACGAATTTCAGTTCCATGGGAATGCTCCTTGGAGGGTTGCAGACGCGGCCTTTCACCGGTCCTTTCTCGTCTTCCTTCCGAAGACATCCCCCTGCCCGCGGAGCGGGCGGGCCGGTGCAACTGCCTGGTGAGCATCCCTGCCCGGCAGGACAAGCGGGGCTTTCAGCCCTGCGCCGGACGACGCGGCCGGGATTGCGAGGCTGGCGGTTGAGCGTCAGCGCCGCCGGTCTGGCCGATCAGCGAGGGGGTTTTCCTTGCCTCCATTTCCTCTCCCTATGCTGTCCAAATCTGCTGGGCGGAGCGCTCACGCCTGACGGAGCTTGAAATCCGCGTATATTATGGCAATATACATCGATGATCGAATGGGAACGGATTGCCGGCTTCGACTGGGATGCAGGCAATGCCCGCAAGAGCATCGACAAGCACGACGTCAGCCAGGCCGAGGCGGAACAGGTGTTCTTCAACGAGCCGTTGCTGACCGTTCCCGACGCAAAGCACAGCGCCATCGAGCAACGAATTCATGCTCTGGGGCGCACCGATGATGGAAGGCTGCTGCACATCACCTTCACGCTTCGGGACAAGGACACCAAGATCCGGGTGATTTCCGCCCGGGATATGAGCCGCAAGGAGCGAGGCTACTATGACCAAGACAGCTAAGCCGGTTCCGACCTTTGCATCGGAGGCCGAGGAGCGCGCCTTCTGGGAGTCCAACGACTCCAGTGAGCATGTCGATTGGAGCAAGGCAGAGCGGGTCCGCCTGCCCAACCTCAAGCCGTCGTCGACCTCGATCTCGTTGCGGCTGCCCAATAGCCTGCTCGAACGGATCAAGGTCGCGGCGAACAAGCGCGACGTGCCCTATCAGTCCCTTATCAAGACCTGGCTGTCCGAGAAGATTGACGCCTCTCGAGGCTAAGGAGGCCGACCTTAAGCCGCCTCTACCTCTCCCGGGTAACGAGCGGCAATGCCGATCTTGACAGGATGACGAGCGGGGCTTCTTCCGCGACAGCGTTACGCTGGTCAGCGGCGCGACCGGCACCGGCAAGACGCTGCTGGTGACCAATTTCCTGGCCGGTGGCGTCGCGGCCGGCGAACGCTCCTTACTGGTTGGCTACGAAGAAAGCCGCGGTCAGCTCATTCGCAACGCGCGCAGTTGGGGTGTCGATTTCGAGACGATGGAAGCGGAAGGCGGGCTCAAGGTCGTCTGTCTCTATCCGGAGGCGCAAAGCCTTCCCGACCATCTGCTGATGATCCGTCAATTGGTCGAGGAATTCAAACCGGATCGGCTTGCCATCGACAGCCTTTCCGCGCTCGAACGCATTGCGCCCGAGACCGGCTTTCGCGAGTTCCTGATCAGCCTCACATCCTTCGTCAAGAAACGGGAAATCGCTGGACTTTGCACCGCGACGGACAAGTCGCTGGTCGGCGGCCATTCGGCGAGCGAACAGCACATCTCGACGCTGACCGACTCCATCATCCTTTTGCGCTACATTCAGAAAGCACAGTTCATGCATCGCGGCCTCATGGTGCTGAAGATGCGCGGCAGCGAACACGACAAGCAGATCAGACGCTTCACGATCGATGGCGGCGGAATGCATCTCGGCCAGCCGATAGAGGGCGCGCCGGATGTCTTCGGCGGTTCCGCGACGAACGATCCGTCATAGTCATACCTGTGAGGAGGCCAGAACGATGACGCGGAGCGCGGCGGAAATTTCCGACCTGACCGATGATCCGCAGCTGACCAGCATCAGCCAGCTCAGTTTCCGTCTCCTGATCGAGAACACGGCCGACGGTGTCCTCGTCGTCGATCTTTCGGGAGCGGTTCTCTACGCGAATCCGGCCGCGGCCCGCATTTTCGGGCATCCGCTCGAAGAGCTTCTTCATGTTCCCCTCGGGCGGCCCGTCGTCTCGGGAGAAACCGCAGAAATCACCGTGGCCCGTCCGGGCAGCAAGGCGGCCGAGGTCGAGATGCGCGTCGTCGAGGTGACCTGGGATGGCAAATCTGCCCTGCTCGCCAGCCTTCGCGACGTGTCCGCGCGCCGCGCGCAGGAAGAGCGCCAGTTGCAGTCGCAAAAACTCGAAGCCATCGGTCGCATCGCAGCCGGCATCGTTCATGACTTCAACAATCTGATCGCCGTCTTCGAATCCGGCCTCCGGCAGTTGGCAAAGCAGCTTGCGAAGAATCCCGCCGATCCGAAAATCGGTACGCTGATCGAGGAGATGCTGAAGCGCACGCGAAATGGCGGCGCGCTGACGCAGCAGTTGCTCGCCTTCTCCCGGCGTCAGTCCCTAGAGCCCGAAAAGGTCGATCTCAACCAACATATTGGATCGCTCACCGCTCTGCTGGAGCGGACCCTCGGCCGCGACATCAGGATCGAGCGTCATCTCGATCCAGCGCTCGGTCCGGTTCTCATCGACGCCAATCAGCTCGACGTCGCCATTCTCAACCTGGCGGTAAACGCCAGGCATGCAATGACAGACTACGGCAGGTTCACGATCGAGACGAGTGACGCGCCTGACGATCTGGACGATCTGAAAGGATTGGCGGCGTCGTTCGTTCGCTTGACGCTGAGCGACACCGGCCACGGCATGGACAAGCAAGTTCTCGCCCAGGTCTTCGAGCCCTTCTTCACGACAAAAAGCAATGGCGAGGGAACAGGGCTCGGACTCAGCCAAGTCTACGGCTTCGTCAAACAGTCCGGCGGGCACATCCGCATCGATAGCCAGGTGGGCAAAGGGACCAGCGTGCATTTGTTCCTGCCGCGCACACCCCGTCGCGATCCATGGTCATGCCGACGGGTCGATCGTTCTCGCCGATCGGCACGCAACCGATACCCTCATCGCGCATGACCCGCGCGACTTCCTGCATCGAGGCATCGGGGGAGTACCAGCGCACTTTCCCCGTCATCGCTTCATTTACCAGCATGGTCGCCTCCATGTGGCCAGGTCCCATCGAGGTCGCGGACGGCTGCAGCACAAAAAGGGCGATGGCATTGCTGTGGACAGTACCGCCCGCGAAGTCCCGAACATAACTATGCACCCGGACGATGCGGTCACTGACCAGCTATTCAGGCGCCTGGTATCCGAAAAAATAGCCGAGCGCCGGCAGGCTCGAAGTCTTTCTGTTCGCCGTGAGCTGGCGTTCCTGGCCTTTTCATCAAAGCAGGCAACGGCTTCTATCGCGTCACCGATCGCGAGGCTGATTGATCCGGGTTTGCCGGCGAAGACCCGTTAGCCACCATGACCAGGCGATCTTTCTGACCTAATCTTCGAGCTGCTTCGCGACGTCCTCTATTGATTATGTGTAGAGCGGGAGCCTCAATGGAGATGGTGGCTAACGAGCTCGACATGAATTCGCGGTGACCACATGCGTTCGGCCTATGACAGCGGTCCTAAAGCGTGTCGCGTCAGAACGGATTCAGGCGACCCGCTTTAGGTCTTTGTTTTATGCATGTCGTTCTCCCAAGACCGAGCTCACTTTTGGGCGACATTGCATTAGCGAAAAGCTGATGCTGCCGGTTTTTCGAACTTCGCCGCGCCGGTCATGATGGCGACGACATCGCCCATGGTGTGGGTTTTCGGACTGACCACGGCCGCACGTTTGCCCAGGCGCATGATGTGGATGCGGTCGGCGATTTCGAAGACGTTCGGCATGTTGTGGCTGATCAGGACCACCGGCAATCCGCGCTGGCGGATCGCCCGGATCAGGTCGAGAACCTGGCCAGTTTCGCGCACGCCGAGTGCCGCCGTCGGCTCATCCATGATCGCGAGCTTCTTGGCGAACAATGCCGCTCTGGCAACCGCGACGCCCTGACGCTGGCCGCCTGACAACGATTCGACCGCGCTGCCGATCGACGGCAGGTGGAATTTCAGGTCCGCCATGCTGCGCTCCGCCTCCGCGCGCATACCCTTCTTGTCGAGCATGCGCAGCACATTGCCGAGAAAGCCGGGGCGGCGGCGTTCCCGGCCGAGAAACAGGTTGCTGGCGATGTCGAGCGCGGCCGCAACGGCGAGATCCTGGTAGACCGTCTCGATGCCGAGCTTGCGTGCTTCCAGCGGACCCTTGAAGTGGACGGGTTGGCCGTCCAGCAGAATGTCGCCGCTGTCGGGGACGATCGCGCCAGTCAGCGCCTTGATCAGCGAACTCTTTCCAGCGCCGTTGTCACCGACCACCGCCAGGATTTCGCCGGCGCGCAGTTCGAAATCGACACCGTCGAGAGCGGTGACGTGGCCGTAGCGTTTGACTACGTTGCGGGCTTCGAGGATGACGCCACCCGGGGTGGTCACCACTGGCGCTCTCGGCTCGACAGGCGTCATCACCGCCTCCCCCTGGTCAGTTGATCGAGCGCGACCGCCACGATCACGAGAATGCCTGTGATCAGATCCTGCCAGAGCGGATCAATGCCGGCGAGCGTCAGCCCGTTGCGCAGGACGCCGACGATCAGCGCGCCTATTAGGGTGCCGATCAATCCGCCCCGGCCGCCGAACAGGCTGGTGCCGCCGATGACGACGGCGGTGATGGAATCGAGATTGGCGGTCTGCAAGGCATTGGGGTCGGCATTGGGGATTCGGCCGAGCGCCAGCCAGGCCGCGATCCCGTAAATGAACGCCGCTAGGACGTAGACCGAGAGCAGAAGCCGACCGACCGGTATGCCGACAAGCCGGGCAGCTTCCGGATTGTTGCCGACCGCGTAGACATGCCGTCCCCATTGCGTCTGGTTGAGAAGAAACCAGATAAATCCATAGAGGAGGAGCATGATGATGACGCCGTAGGTGACGACGAAACCGTTCAGGCGGATGGTGTTTCCCGTCCAGCCGAGAAAGTCGTCGTTGACCGCAAAAGCCCCGCCCGCCGAAATCAACCTGAGGGCGGCGGTGATGATGCCCAATATACCGAGGGTCACGATGAACGGCGGCAGGCGCAGGCCGCTGATCAGGCTTCCAGCCGCGACACCCGCCGCTGTGCAGGCAAGAACGGCCAGGGCCATGGCCGCGATCGGGTCATAGCCGCTGTTGACCAGCTTTCCGGCCAGGATGGTGCCCAGTACGCAAATCGCTCCCACCGCGAGATCGATGCCGGCGGTCAGGATGATCAAGGTCTGGCCAATGGCCAAGGTGCCGATGATCACCGTCTGCTGGAGAATGATCGACAGGTTTTGCGTGGCGAGAAAACGCGGATTGGTCAGGGAAAAGATCACGCCGAAAGCGAGCAGTACCAGCAATGGGCCCACCGATGGCGTGCCGATGACCTTCTTGGCAATGCTGGACGTCCTGCCGAAAGAGAGTGCCGATGGCGAATTCATAGTGCCCTCTGGAACGGTCGCCATGTCTGCCTGCCTCAAGGGTTGGGCCGGAAACGAACGGGACCATGCCGATGCAGATACACCGTCTTGTCGACGGCCTGTCCAGCATGGTCCCCCCGGGAGGATTCAGAAATCAGTCGCCCCAGCAGTTCTTGAGGCCCCATTCGGTGTCCTTGGAGTCGATCCCTTCAACCGGCTTGTCGGTGATCAGGAACGAACCCGTATTGACGAAGCCGCTCGGCTTCTTGCCGCTGGCCGCATAATCGACGACCGCGTCGACGCCCATGGCCGCCATCTTGTAGGGGAACTGCATGACGGTCGCGGCGATCTTGCCGGCCTTGACGTCGCGGACACCGGCGCAGCCGCCGTCAATCGAGGTCAGCATGACATCGGCTTCCTTGCCGAAGGATTTCAACGCCGCATAGCCGCCGGCGGCGGCTGGCTCGTTGATGGTGTAGACCGCATTGATCTCGCCGTTCTTGGAGAGCAGGTTTTCCATGCCGACCTGGCCCTTGTCCTGCGCGCCATTGGTGATGGCCGAGCCGGCGATGGCCGGATCGCCCTCGGCAAGCCCGAAGCCCTTCAGATAGCCATTGTGGCGGAACGTATCGACCGTGCCGCCAGGCGTTCCATCGAGCATGGCCAGCACCGGCTTCTTGTCGCCGAGCGCCTTGCGGGCATAGGCGCCCTGCTGCACGCCGGCCTCGAAATTATCCGTGGCAAAGGTGGCGTCGACCGCATCGGCGGGATCGGTCGCCGTATCGAGCGCGATCACGAGGACCCCTGCATCGCGCGCCTTCTTGATGATACCCAGCATGCCGGTCGAGTTGTTAGGCGTCACCAATATGCCTTTGGCGCCGGCGCTGATCAGATCCTCGATCGCAGTGACCTGGCCTTCATTGTCGCCGTCGAACTTGCCAGCACGGGCGATCAATTTGACGCCCTTGGCCTTGGCCTCCGCTTCGGCAGCCTGACGCATTTTCACAAAGAACGGGTTGACCTCCGTCTTGGTGACGAGGCCGACAATAACTTCCTCGGCCGAGGCATGGCCGGTCACTGCAAAAGCGGTCCCGAAGAACACCAGGCCCGCAACGGCTGATTTCACGATGGTTCCGGATTTGGTGCCGGTCGACATAGGCAAAGTGAACATGAACTCCTCCCAAGTTGTTGAACCTTTCTCCTCAAAGGCTCACCGAGTTACGCATATGTTTTGCATACAGTCAAACATTATATCTGTAATTATGTATGTTTTTATACATAACTATAGATGCGAGCCGCGCCTCATGCGTGCCCTGCACGTCGAAGGATGGCGGTTCCGCAAAAGAGATCGACGGGGCTGGCAATCCCCTTGCTCAGGCCACCGATTTCGTTTCTTTCTCCGGCCGGTCGAGCGACGCCGCCCTGTTCAGATCATGCATGGCGTTGCGTACGGTCCGGCTGTCGCTGAGCTGCCGATAATTTTTGTAGAGAGACCGGTAGGCGGCCGCGCTTTCGCGGCGTGGGTGATAGGGGGTGAAGGTGCGCGCGCCGAACCGGGCCGTGCCCTCGGCGAAGCCGCTCACCAGTTCGGCCGCGACCGCGCCATGAACCGCCGCGCCGACAGCCGTCGCATGGGCAATGCTTGGAACCTCCACGACGCGCCCCAGCACGTCGGCCATGATCTGCACCAGCAATGGATTGTTCTGGGCCAGCCCGCTCGTCAGGATGATGCGGTTGATGCCAAAATCGCCGGCCTCGAAGAGGTCGACCACCGTGCGAGCGCCAAAACACAGCGACTCGATCAGTGCGCGGTAGATGCCGACGCCCGTGGTTTCGGTGGTGAGACCGAGAAGCAGGCCGCTGAGGTCTGAATCCGCGAGCGGCACCCGGTTGCCGTTCCACCAGTCAAGCGCCACGAGATGGTTGGCGCCGGGTTCGAGCCCGGCTGCCTCACGGTTGTAGATACGGAAACTTTCAGCCTCGTCCGCGCCACGCGGAAAGGCCTTCACGAACCAGGCGAGCATGTCGCCAAACCCGGCCTGCCCGGCCTCGTAGCACCAGAGATCGCGAACCGATCCATCCTTGGCCACACCTTCGATGCCGGGGGGCAAAGGACGGAACTGTTCGTTCAAAAAGAGATAGACCGCAGACGTTCCGAGCGCACCGACGAGACAGCCGGACGACACGGCCCCGACCGCGGGCAGCACGACGTGTGAATCGATAACCGCCACTGCGACGATCGCGCGGCCAGTGATCCCCGTGCGCGTCCGCCATGCCTCAGACAGGCCTCCAGCCGAAGTGCCGATACGGTGCGGCACCGACAATCTTTCGGAAAGACCGCGCACAATTCCCTGCGGATAGCCTTCGGTCTCGGAATACTGGGCCTTGTAGGCTGCAAAACCCAGACTGCGCATTTCGCGGCCGGTCAACTGCCAGACAAGCCAATCGCCGGACTCGATGAACCTGCCGGCGGCGCTCCAGATGTGCGGTGCCTCGTCCGCGATCTGGGCGGCCTTGGGAAGCAGCCATTCCCCGGAAAGCTTGCCGCCGAAATTGCGCAGGAAGGATCCGCCCCGACGGTTGATCGCGTCTGCGTAGGGCTGTGCGGCGCGATGTTTCCACAGCTTGACATAGGCATGAGGCTCGCCGGGGTGAAGTTCGGAAAGGGCTATGCCATCGGTGGTGGTCGGCATCGGCGAGCTTGCCGAGAAGCCGAGCCCGATCGACTCGATAACCCGACCGCGCCCCAGCACATCAAGGATTTCTTCCGCAGCATCGAGATAGTCGGCGGCGTTCTGCAACGCCCATGAGCGTGGCAAGGGCGTGCCGTCAGGAAGGCTTTGCGTCATGACGTCATGGCGATAGGCATGCGTGTGGCTGCCGATCTGCTCGCCGGTTGCGGCGTCGATCAGGACGCCGCGGGCTGATCCAGTGCCGTAATCCAGTCCGATGACATAGGTAGCGGTCATCTCGCCTGCTGCCTTCCCAACTCCGGCGACGCAGCGCGGCGATGTTTCTCGAGCGCCCTGTGGACCGCCTTTTCGACGGCCTCTACGGTCAGGTGGAAATGCTCGTAGAGGATCTCGGCCGGGGCCGATTCGCCAAACGTATCGATGCCGACGC
Source organism: Mesorhizobium sp. M0954 (assembly GCF_040319155.1). Taxonomy (NCBI): domain Bacteria; kingdom Pseudomonadati; phylum Pseudomonadota; class Alphaproteobacteria; order Hyphomicrobiales; family Phyllobacteriaceae; genus Mesorhizobium; species Mesorhizobium sp. M0954. The sequence goes on from NZ_JAMYNR010000015.1 coordinate 97,390, forward strand.
ATTCGCCTTCGAGGCCGACATATTTGCGCCAATAGTCGGTGACGCCGGCTTCGACGGAGATGCGGGGGACGCCCCGTGGCAGCACCTCGGCCTTGTAGCCGTCATCCTGCCGGTCGAAAGCACTGGTGGACGGCATCGACACCACGCGAACCTGAACCGCTTGCTTAGCAAGTCGCTCGCGGGCGCCGACTGCGAGCTGCACTTCGGAACCGGTCGCGATGATGACAGCGTCCAGCCAGCCGTCTTCACGGCGCAGCACGTATCCGCCCCTGCGCACCGCTTGAACCTGGGCTTGGTCGCGCGGCTGAAACGGCAGGTTCTGCCGGCTAAGCGCAAGACTAGTCGGCGTCGCCACCTGCTCAAGCGCAATCTGCCAGGCAACCGTCGTTTCAACGGTGTCGCACGGTCGCCATACATCCATGTTGGGCATCAAACGGAGCGTGGCCAACTGCTCGATGGGCTGATGCGTCGGACCGTCCTGACCGAGCGCGATGGAATCGTGGGTAAAGACATAGATGGCGCCAAGCTTCATCAGCGCTGCCATCCGCAGGGCGTTGCGCGCGTATTCCGAGAACATCAGGAACGTGCCACCGAATGGACGAAACCCGCCATGGACCATCAGGCCGTTCATGATCGCGGCCATTCCAAACTCGCGCACGCCATAATAGATATAGTTGCCGCCCGAGATGGATGTGATCGGTTCGGCCCCCTTCCAAAGCGTGAGGTTCGAACTGGCCAGATCGGCGGAACCGCCGATCAGTTCGGGAAGCAAGCCGGCAAAGGCCTGAATGGCATTCTGGCTTGCTTTGCGTGTCGCCAGCATTTCGGCCTTCTCGACGGTTTGCGCAACGAACGCATCCGCCTTGGCGGCGAAGCCTGCGGGAAGATGGTGCGTGGCTCGCCGTTCGAACTCCTCCGCATCATCGGGGTAGGCCGCGCGGTATGCCTCGAAGCGGCGGCGCCAGGCGGCCTCCGATGCAGCCCCCCTGACCGAGGCGTTCCACGCGTCGCCAATCTCTCCTGGAACGGCGAACGGCGCATGCGGCCAATCGAGCGCGAGCCGAGCCCGGCCGACCTCGTCGGCGCCGAGCGGAGAGCCATGGCTATCGTGACTTCCGGCTTTCGTCGGCGCCCCCTTGCCGATCATGGTCTTGCAGCAGATCAGCGTCGGGCGGGCTGCTTGCGCCTTCGCCGCGGAAATCGCCCGGTCGACCGCCTCGACATCGTGCCCGTTCACATCGGCAATGACCTGCCAGCCATAGGCCTCGAAGCGCTTGGGCGTATCGTCCGAAAACCAGCTCTCGACATGGCCGTCGATGGAGATGCCGTTGTCGTCGTAGAGCACGATCAGCTTGCCAAGGCCGAGCGTTCCGGCAAGCGAGCAAGCCTCATGCGAAATGCCTTCCATCAGGCAGCCGTCGCCTGCCAGGACAAAGGTATGGTGGTCGACAATGTCGTGTCCGGGTCGGTTGAATGCGGCGGCCAATGTCTTTTCGGCAATTGCCATGCCGACGGCATTTGCGAGGCCTTGCCCGAGCGGCCCGGTCGTAACTTCAACTCCCGGCGTATAGCCGAATTCGGGATGGCCCGGCGTCCTGCTGCCAAGCTGCCTAAACTGTCGGAGATCGGCGATCGAGACATCGTAGCCTGTGAGATGAAGCACGCTGTAGAGCAGCATCGAGCCGTGGCCGTTGCTGAGCACAATGCGGTCGCGGTCGGTCCAGGCCGGATTGGATGGATTGTGACGAAGGTGCCGGTGCCAGAGCGCGACCGCGATCTCGGCCATGCCCATCGGCATGCCTGGATGGCCGGACTTGGCGTTCTCGACCGCATCCATTGACAGCGCGCGAATGGCGTTCGCCAGGAGATCCGGTCGGGCTAAGTCCTTTTGCGCTGATAACATGCGATATTCCGTCGATGGAGTGACGGAGAAACACTGGAACGGCGCGGTCGGTCCGCGCAAGTTCGTCGTTCCTCCCAGACGATATACTCTTAGTCATCGATATATCTATAAGTCAACGTATTATTGCATATTTTTATACAAAAGCTATGCAGCTTTCTTGCAGACACGCCTTTATCTCCCGGGGGTTTGTGGCTAAATCTCAGGGCGAACGGGAAAGTGCGGAATGGTCAGGACAAATGGTACGGCGGAGCATCCCGCCCTTGCAAACAGCGGGGAAATTCTCTCGCTGATTGCCACTGGCGCCGCCACGTCCCGGTCAGCGTTGCTCGACGCGTCGGGATTGTCACGCGTGACTGTCACCCAGCGCCTGAATGCGCTGATCGACTCAGGCCTGATTCGCGAGACGGCCCGCACCATGCCGAGTGGCGGGAGGCCCACGCGCGTGCTTGGGATCAATGAACGGGCGGGTTTCTTTCTCGTCGCCAATATTGGCGAAACCTACATCCATCTTGCCGCAATGGACCTCGAACCCGCGATCGTCTCGCAAAGCACAATACCGTTCAACGCGTCGGACGGACCGGCGGCTTCCCTCGAGCAGATTGTCGACGGGTTCGACATTCTTGCAGCGAAGGCTCGAACCAGCCATGGCTCGCTTTTTGGGGTCAGCCTCAGCATGCCCACGCCGGTCGATTTCAAACGCGGCCGCGTCGTCGGTCCCTCGGTCCTTCACGGGTGGGACGAATTCGACATCATCAGCTGGCTGCGCCGTCGTTTCGATGTACCAATCTATGTCGAAAATGACGTAAACCTCATGGCGATCCACGAGCACCGCCAGAATTTCCCGCATGTCGATGACATGTTCTTCATCAAAGCGGGAACGGGTATCGGCAGCGGCATCATCGCCGGCGGCAAGATCTTTCGTGGCGCTCAGGGCGCGGCCGGCGACATCGGCCATATCCAGTTTAACTCCGAGAACGCGCCCTTGTGCCGCTGTGGCAAGCTCGGTTGTGTCGAAGCCCGCGCCGGCGGCTGGGCGATTGCCCGGGATCTCTCAAGCAAAGGCTTCAAGGCGGAGAACGCCCGCGATGTCATATCGCTCGTTGAAATGCAGAAGCCGGAAGCCCTGATGCTGCTGCGCAGCGCTGGGCGGGTGATCGGCGAAGTCGCCTCCGATGTCGTCAGTATTCTCAACCCGAACTTGATCATGGTGGGCGGCACACTCGCCAAGGGTGGAGAGTTTCTGTTGTCCGGTATCCGCGAACTCGTCTACCAGCGATGCCTTCCACTTGCCACGCGCGAGTTGCAGATCGTCCTTGCCAACCCGCAGAAGGACAGTGCCCTTTTTGGCGCTGCCTATCTGGCGCTTGAGGATATCTTCAGCCTCGGGAAAGTGGAGGAGCTCATCGATCGGCTAGCGATCGACCGCGCCAATCCAGTTTTACAAAGCAGCACGATTTCCGGATGACGCTGTTTCAGGTGACGCCCATGATCATTGCGACAAGATCCTTCTGAACGCCTTGGCCTACAGTCATCTCGCCGACACTCCGGCCTTGCCGCATGACGACAGCACGGTGCGCCACGCGCACGACGTGGTCCATGTTGTGGCTTACGATGATGACTGACAGGCCTCGCTCCGGCAGGCGTCTTACCATCGTCAATATCTCGTCGGATTCGCGCACACCAAGTGCCGCCGTAGGTTCATCCAGAATGACCACCCGTCGGGCGAACGCCACTGCCCGTGCAACCGCGACAGCCTGACGCTGGCCACCCGACATCAGTCCGATCTCCTGGGAAGGTGAGACATGGCTGACGCTCAATGCGCTGGCATGCTGCCGCCACTGTCGCTGCTCTTGTCCAGCGGAAATGAAGCCCAGCGGACCGAGCCAGCGTGGCCGCGTCTGCTCGCGTCCGATCAGGAAGTTGTCGGATACGGTCAGATTGTCGAAGACAGCAAGGTCCTGAAATACGGTCTCGATGCCCGATGCACGCGCGTCGGCGGGCGAACGCAGCCGCAATGGGTGTCCGTCAAGCTCGATGTCACCCGAATCCAGCGTTACGATGCCGGTGATCGCCTTGATGAGTGTCGACTTTCCGGCGCCGTTGTCGCCGAGCAAGGCAACAATCTCGCCCTCATGGAGGTCAAGCGACGCACCAGCCAGCGCCGTTACGAACCCGTAGGCCTTGCGCGCGTCCCGCACCGAGAGAACCAGACGCGCATCGGTGGCCATGTTGGAAATGCTGTCTGGCGAGGCGACACTCATTGGCTCACCAGTCTCGCACGCAGCGTTCGAATGCGGGTCTCGATGTGTTTGCGCAAGACATCGAGCTCCAATGCCATCAGGATGCCTATGCCGATCGCCACCGACGACCAGAACGGCGAGACATCGAGCTGCTGCAGGCCGCTGCGGATCGTGGCGATGATGAGCGCGCCGAACAGCACGTTGGTGATGCTGCCGCGACCGCCGAAGAGACTTGCGCCGCCGACAACCACCGCCGTGATGGCGTCCAGCTCATAGCCGATGCCCGAAAGAGGCGAAGCCGACCCGGTCCGACCGTGATACAGCATGCCTGCAATGCCCGCTGTGGTGCCACAGATGGCATAGGCGCTCATGGTCAACCTGTCGCGCGGAAGCCCAACCCATTGCGCGACATCCGGATTGCCACCAACCGCATAGAGCCAGCGGCCCCATTGCGTACGCCGCAACATGAGCCAGAACAACCCTGCAAGAACCAGGACCATCAAGGCGCCGGCAGGTATGCCCAGCATCTTGCCGTTTGCCAGCCAATGCACGGCGGGCGAAACACCCACGAGCGTGTTGCCGCCGCTGATGAGCAATGCGACACCGGCAACAATGCCGAGCATCGCGACGGTGACCACGAGGGGCTGCGGAATGCCGCCTTTAACGATGAGGAAGCCGTTGATCAGTCCGACAATCAGACCAACAAGAGGATAGATGACCAGCGCAATCGAGCTGGGTTGATCGACACCGGTGAGCGTGGCCACCGTCACGACACTCAGCGCTATGACGCTGCCGACCGAGACATCGACGCCGCGAACCAGGATCACGAGGAATTGCCCTAGGCCCAAGGCGCAGACAATCGCGCTTTGGGCCAGGAGGTTCTGAAGATTGCGCACCGAAATGAAATGCGGGGCAAGCAGGCCGAATGCCACGACCAGGGTTACGAGAATTATGATCGGCCCGGCCTGCAGAAGCCATAGCAGGATGGAGAGGTGATCGCGGCGCCCCGCCGCCGGGTCGGATGATTTCCCCGCGATGTTGACGTGCGCTTCCATCGGTGGCGTTATTTCACGACGTCATCAACGTTGCCCGCCACAACGTCGGAGACCGTCTTCAGCATGCCACCCGCATTCTCCGAGGTTTGGACGGGCTGCGCCGGCACCACCACAAGCTTTTCAACGCTTTTACCGCGCACCAGGTCAGCAGTGGTGTCCGTGGCTGTTCTGGCGATCACCTCGAACGGGTAAGGGACCGTGAACTTCCAGTTCTTGTTGCCCGCAGCGATCGCCTTCAGCGCGTACTCCTGGCCGCCGACCGAACCAACGATGACATTGGAGCCGGCTGCCTCGAGCGCCTGCAGCGTGCCCTGTGCCGAGACGTCAAAGATATCGTAGATGCCGACCAGATTTGGATGCGCGTTCAACATGCCCTCGGCGATCGTGCGCGATTTCTCGGGGTCGCAACGGGCGTCGCCCTCGGCAACGATGCTGAACTTCGTACCCTTCAACGCATCCTTGAAAGCATTGATGAACGCGTCGGTATCCGCCAGGCCCGCAATACAGCGGATGACGCCAATCTCGCCTCCCGCAGGGAGTTGTTTGGCAAACTCCTGCACGACTGCCTTCTCGGCCCCGACCGGATCATAATTCACCTGCGCCGTCAGGTCGTCGATCGGCGGTGGCGCGCCGTCGAAGGACAGCACCTTGATGCCTTGCTTGGTCGCATCGTTGAGCGCGCTTACCAGTTCCTTGGAGGTGGCACCGGTGTTGACGCCGATAACCTTGTAGCCTTCAGCGGGGGCGTTGACGATTTCCTGAATGAAGAAATTGACGTCGCCGCGCGAGGTGCCCGATTTGACGTCGATCTGGACATCTTCAATCTTGCCCGCCCGGCCTTTGGCGACATTGTACTGGCGAACATAGGCCTGATCGCCGAGGTAAGAAAAGAGCATCAGCCCCTTGGGCTTTTCCCCTGCAAAAGCGCTAAAGGCAACGCAGCAGCCTGCCGCAAGCAAGGTCGCGACGGAAGCGTGCAAAACCAGCTTCGATTTCATTTTTATATCTCCTCCCTGGGTGTCGAGGCCCCTTCCCGATGTCAGCCTCCATCTGACGATACGCCATCTCCATCAATATGTCTATCTTCATCTAAATTATAGAGTGATTTTGTTCATTTTTAAACATAACTCGATGCCGACGCAGGTTTGCTCCGGTTCCCGATTGAACCGGTCGTGCGATAGCGCATGATGGCTGGAGGGCGGAGATCGATGGCCTTCCGCGTGCCTCTGTCAGAGGTTCGGCCAGCCAATTGCCCGTTCTCTCATCCGCAACGGCGCACGCGGGCGCTTCTTCAATGCCGTCGACCTCGTCAACAGGCTCGAGACCGAACCCGCTCCGGCCGCCAGGGCCGCATTGCCGATCACCTGACCCGGCTCGACTTCGTCGTACTCGATGAGCTCGGCTATCTGCCCTTCGCTCTGGCCGGCGGGCAATTGCTCTTCCATCTGGTCTCGAAGCTTTACGAACGCACCAGTGTCATCATCACCACCAACCTCGCCTTCGGGGAATGGCCGAGCGTCTTCGGCGACGCCAAGATGATAACCGCGCTGCTCGACCGCCTCACCCATCACTGCGAGATCGCCGAGACCGGCAACGAATCCTGGCGCTTCAAGAGCCGATCTCAAAGCTAAAGCCGAAAGGCCAATCAGCCGCGCCCGATCAGGCTGTGCAACCCCGACCAGCTCCGCCTGATCGGGCGCTTACCGGCGTGCCCTTCACCGCCCCAAAACCGGGGTCCCTTTTGCGCGAAAATATCGGGTCCCGATTCCGTGATCATTGACAGACGATGCTGACGATCGCAGCCGATCCAAAACACCTCGGCGCGCGCATCGGCATCACCGCCGTGCTCCACACCTGGGGATCGGCGATGACCCACCATCCGCACGTGCACATGATCGTGCCGGGCGGCGGCATCGCACTGGGCGATAGCCGATGGGTCTCCTCGCGGCCGGCCTTCCTGCTCCCGGTGCGCGTGCTCGGCAAACTGTTCCGACGGCTCTTCCTCGCCCGGCTGGTCGCTCTGCACGACGCCGGGCGGCTCGCCTTCTTCGGATCGCTGGTGCACCTGTCCGATCGACGCGCATTCCTGCACCACCTTGCTCCTGTTCGAAAGAAGTGTTGGGTGGTCTACGCCAAGGCGCCGTTCGCCGGGCCGGAGGCGGTGGTCGCCTATCTGTCGCGCTACACCCACCGCGTGGCAATCTCGAACCGCCGCCTGATCGGCTTCGATGAGGCCGGCGTCACCTTCCGCTACAAGGACTACCGTCGCTACGGCGCTGACATGCAGCAGGTAATGACGCTTGCTGCCGAGGAGTTAAGGGACTTCTTCGGTCGGCCCCTCTTTGGCCCGATCAATAGCCGCAAGTAATGACTGAAGGTTTGGCGGCAGTTCTGGTTCGACCCCCAGATTTAAGAACGTTTGTACGTTATGACGATAGCCATCGGAACGGATCAGTTTCCGAAACGGTTCGGAGACAGACTGATGGTCTGCTTTGTTGCTGGTTGCCATGTTCGGGGAGTCCCTTCCCAATGAGCCGCAACTCGCCCGCAACGAAAGGGTTCCATCAGGACGTCGGAATATTTAGTATAATTTCTGAGCGGGAGATCGCATAACCGGCTCGCGCGAAGACCCCCCGTGCCACCTTCGTTTGCCGCAGCATCATCCTCGCTCTTTGAACTGAAGATTTGTGCCGGTCTGGCGTCCGCGTGGCACATCGTGAACGTTGGAATGCTTCTGTCCAATGTTTGCTCACGCTGTGATGCCAATAGGGCAGGCTCTTGCGGCGGGGTGCCGCAAGGCCGCGACAAATGAAACGCCGGCGCAGTTCAACCCACGCGACGTCGTTCAAAGCTGGGGGGATCGATCTCCATCAAGCGGTCTGCGGCCTCGACCGCAGTTCGTATCCTGCTGCACAGCGCGAGATTTTCGGCCAGCATTTCTTCAGTGCGTTGAAGCGCGAGCTCGGTCCGGTGGATGCGCTGCCTGGCATTGGCAACTTCCGATGTCAAAATATCGACCGCCATCCCGTGGCCGTGGGGTTCCATAGTGCCCATGGGTTTCTAATACATGGGGGGCGATATCGTTCCGTGATGTCGGGCGAAACGGCGGGCCGCAGAATAGCGCTATGGGCCGAATGACCAATGCACTCCCTGTCAAAACAGCGCCAGAAACAGGCGAACGGCTTCGGCCGCTCTACCTGCCACGGGCAGAGGCGATCACGGTCCAGAGGGTCATTGATCTGTTCAGGCACGACTACAGCGCAAGCGACGACACACTCAGGCGGCTGGTGATCAAGGACCGTCATCACAATCAGACAAAGCCCGGCGCTCCGTCGAGAATAAGCGCTCCCGGTTTGGCTATGGCGCTCGCCGGCGATGATGACGCACTTGCGCGGTTGAGGCGGGACGATCGCGAGCACCCGCACAACTCGGTATTTCAAGCGGCTCGGCATCCCGCGACCCTGACCTGTTATCAAAAGTTATGGTCACGGCTACTGTCCTAAGTAGATGTCGCGGCCCGACATAACCGAGGGGGTCAGTTCTTCATTTCGTCAGGGGGTCAGTTTCTCAATTCGGGCGACAGGCGTGTCGGAGCGGCTCTTCTGCTTGAGGCCGGCTCGCGAGGAGCTATGGTCGGAATTGGGTGACGCGGCCGATCAGGCGGCGCGGTGATCCGCTGTCGCGGACTGTGCGACACCATTGGTGAATTTGACGCCGGCGATGTCTGAGCGGCTCAAGAGCAAGGCGACAGTATCGAGGTATCCGCCGCGGCGGGAGGCACGCGACGCTCGATGCGGATCTGCTGGAATGGATTATGCGGAGGCAGCTTCGAGTTGCCGCGCCGGTTCCTGGTGCGGCGCAGCATCTGTTCCCGCGCCAAACGCCGGCCGGTCATGTTCCTTTAGGCCGAGCGCGGTGGCTTCCGTAAAGGTGTCAACAAATGCCAGCAGGCGTGTGGTCCGGTCACGGTGACGCCGGCGCTCACGGCCGACAACGTGCAGCCCGCTGTTGAGCGCCAGCAGGTGGGGCCGCGGTCTTGCGGCGCTGCCGCAGCATGCGAGCGACTAGAAGGGTGCCGAGCCAGGGTTGATGCTGGAGTGGACTGATGTCTTTCCAGGCGTCCGAGAGCATCGCAGTAACACCACTTGATGAGATCGGTTATCGTGCTATATATGTAATCATCCTCACCAACCCAGCGGAGTGGAATATTATGGCACATACCAATGACACCATTGAGCTATCGGGATTTGGCGCGCTCACCGGAACTCCGAAGGAGGTTGGTGACCAACTTGATCGGCTGACCGCGGAGCAAGTCATAGCACTAACATTCGAGCATGGGAGTGAACCCGCAGTTCGCGCCCTTGCGGACACGGTCGTCAGCATCGCGCCTCTGGTCCGTACCATCCTGATGAGTCGCCAACGTGAAGCCATTAACTCAATAATCGAGGCCCTGGTCCCTCAGGTGCCGCCCCCGCAGTACATGCTTGTCGAGGCGCGGATGACGGCCGAGGCGAGAAAGGCAGTGCTGGAGAGCGGCGATTGGCTGACCGCTCCCCAAATCGCCAAAATGGCTGGGTTCAGCACAAGCAACCCAAGTGCGCAGCCACACAAGTGGAAGAAAGAAGGCCAGATCTTTGCAGTTCGGCATCGGGGCGTAGACTATTTCCCTGGGTATGCTCTGGATTCCGCCGCTGGATATCGGCCTATCAAAGCGCTCGCTAAGGTTCTGGGCGTCTTACACGAGAAAAAGGACGACTGGGGGCTCGCCTATTGGTTTGCATCGGTCAATAGCTTCCTTGGGGGCAAGCGTCCGCAAGATGTGCTCCCTGCGCAACCCGAGCGCGTTCTTGCAGCCGCCGAGGATGAGTTGGTAGGCGCACTCCATGGCTAAATCAAAGATTGGACGGGGACTTGGGACTCCAGTTCCCGTTCCATCGCACGATTTGCAGGATATCATCACCCGAACGATATGGCCGGCGGGCCAAGTTATCCATCGTATCCATTTGAATCTCTATGCCGGCGTCAAGTTCAATCCAGGCCTGAAAGGCAATGCCCGATTCAGCCCGATCAAGAATGCAAGTGGGGCCAATATCCCAACTCTGTACGGCGGCACGACCTTTGACTGTGCGGCGATGGAAACCGTCTTCCACGATGTGCCATTCGCGCCAGGCCTGAAGACCTACGACAAGGTGAAACTGGCGGATCAAGTCTATTCGCAGGTGGCGCCGCAGGGCGAATTGGTCTTGGCTGATCTGAGCGTCACAGCGCTGAGGAAACTCGGCATCAAGCGCAGCCAGATCATCGACACCGAGAAGGACCACTACCCAGCAACACGCCCCTGGGCTGAAGCCATTTACGCACAATGCCCAGATATCCAGGGCCTTTGCTGGATTTCTCGGCAGGACGACCGGGCTCTCGCCGTGATGCTGTTTGGCGATCGAATTCCCGCAAAGATGTTGGTGCAGTCCGGCGTGTCGCTCGATTTGACCGGGAATTCTGACGTCTATTCCGAATTGCTCGAACTCGCCGATCGTATCGGCGTAAAGATCGTGGGCATCAGCTTCTGATGGCGGGAACAGGACATCAGGGCAAATCGGGGGACAGCGTCAACCGTCTAATCAGAGTGTGCCGTTGCCGTCATGGCCGCGCCGAGGGCGGAGGGACTGTTGCGGGTAAAAGCCGTCCGTATGCGCCGTGCACCGTGCGCTGGCGGCTGTCGAGCTGTTCGACGCTGATTCAATGGCGCGGTTTGCGCGGAAATTTTGCAGCCCCGGGCCTGCAGAGCGCGATCAAACTGGCGGTGCGCGCCAGGCCCGTCCGCGGCCGCAAGAGCAGGAAGGCTGTGACCGCCGATATTCTGGCCGCCCTCCTGAAACATGCGCCGGCGACCGTCTCGTCGACGTCAGGGATCGCGCGATTCTCATCACCGCCTTCGCCTGCAGCGGCGGCGTCGCAGCGAAATTTCTGCTCTTCGCGTCGAACAGCTGGTCGACGAAGACCCGGTTCCGGCCGATCCCAACGCTCCCGGCGGCGATAAATTGCCGTGCCTGTCGATACGGCAATACGGCTCGGCTGCACAGAGACGACGCAAGCCGACAGCGACGCTTTCGTGCTGCTCGTCGGGCCGGCCTGTGCTGGTCTTGAAGGACTGGCTGGAACGCGCCAGGATCAGCGACCGCGTCGTGTTTGGCGGCATCGACCATTGGGACAATCTCGAAGCGCGCGTCCTGACGCCGCAGGCCGTCAATCTGATCCTGAAGCGGCGCACCGCCGAGGCCGGGCTCGATCCGCAAGCCTTCTCCGCCCACGGCTCGCGCTCCGGCAATCTCACCGAAACCGCACGTCGCGCCATTCCGCGGCCCGAAGCCTTGCAGCAGTCGCAGCATCGCTCCGTGCAGCAGGCCTCAAACTATTACAATGACGCGGAACGCACGCTCGCGCGGGCGGCGCGGATAATCCCCTCAGTCGCAATTCGATCCGACCCTTGCGGCGTTAGCTCCAGGACAATTGCTTCCGAGGCAGCCGGCCTCCCGGATCGATCACCTTGACCTGGTGCGGGAGCACCGAGGATCGGGCGACCGATGCCCAGGTCGACGAGGTCAAGGCGGCTGGCTGCCGCCTCGCCCACCAGGAGCACGGCTCCGGCGCCTCGCCCTCCCGGCCGGTGCTGGCGAAACTGATGCGCGATAGCCGCATGTGTGACACACCGCTATGGCGATATAGCGCCCAGAATCTCCAGGGTCGCCGCCAGCGATAGCCTGCCAAGACATCACCCACGCTTGCCCTGGGCACCCGTAATGGAAACGATGGCGGGCGCTACCGTGACGAACAGGATATAATGCTCACCGGCAGCAAGCTGGTTGAGGAAGGCCCCACCGTCATGAAGCCAATGAACGAACAGCACCTCGCGGTCCTACGCAGGCACATGGTCGAGATGATTGCAATCCATACCGACCTTGCAAGCGACGAACTCGGCAAGGCGGCACTCGATGAACGGGTGATGGCAGCGATGCGGCGAGTGCCGCGGCATCGCTTCGTGCCAGCCTCGGTTGCACCTTATGCCTACCAGGACATGCCGCTGCCGATCGGCTTCGATAAAACCGTCTCGCAGCCATTCATCGTCGCTCTCATGACCGATCTCCTCGCTCCCCAACCGCACGAGGCGGTGCTCGAGATCGGCACTGGCCTGGGCTATCAAACCGCAATCCTCGCGGAACTCGCCGGGCAGGTTTGGAGCGTGGAAATCATCGAGGAATTCGTAAGCCGTGCGGAGGCTCTCCTACAGGAGCTAGGCTTATCCAATCTCGCCATTCGTGTCGGAGACGGGTCTCGCGGCTGGCCCGAGCACGCCCCATTCGACAAGATCCTTGTCACGGCGGCGGCTGAGCAGACACCGCCGGCTTTTCTGAAGCAACTCAAGCCGGGGGGACGGCTGGTTCTGCCTTTGGGATCTAAAGAAGCACAGTTTCTGACTGTCATCGACAAGGATGCGGCAGGGCAGCTCGAGACCCGGAAACTCATCCCGGTTCGGTTCAGCCGGCTCGAAACCGTCTAGTGAGGTGCGACAACTGGCCCGACCGCGCTTTTCCGACCGTCAATCAGATGCCAGCCTTCCGCGTTTCTTCGCCCTTGGTGAACGCGAGAAACAACACGTCGCAGATTTTCCGAACAGGACGCCGGTTTATTCCGATGATTGCTTGCTTCAATGTCCTTTCCACCATTGCCTCCTCCTTCCGGTTGGCGCTGGGATGGCTTTGCTTTTGGTGGCACGCTTATCCGCAGCGTGGCCTGAGTTAACTGCGACATACGGCGCCAGCATGGTCTGCTGAGGAAGCGTAGTCTGGCGGCCTCGCCTGCGGGCGAATGCCCTTCCGCGGGATTTCCTCACGACCGAGGCGCAAAATGATTCCGCGACATCCGTCATTATGCACGACGACACGCGCGTCGAGGAGGCCCGCCATACGGCCCTCGATACCACACTTCTGCAGGCCTTGGCGTGGATCGCCTCGCTCGAGCGGGGAGACTTAGCCACCTGATGTTTGCAACACCTTGATCTAAACGCAGTTTACCTCATTCAAACAGACGAGGACATTAGGCCACCCATCCCCTAGGGTAAGAGGTCGTTCGGTCGACTTTATCCAGGAGAAACTATTGTAAGTCGTGTGGAAATAAAATCAAACTCGCGATTCTTCATGCAGACACTATTGGAGTTCATGTGCTCGCATCCCATAGGGGGAACGTTGTCGAAGGACGAGTGGGGGAACAACGATTTTCTCGGTGTTACCGCAAAAACCTATAAACCCCATTCGGTGATATGCCGCCAGGAAGACGACAACGGTGAGATATTCATTGTAAAATCGGGTTGGGCCATACTTTATCACGCACTGCCAGACGGAGAGCGGCAGATCATAGACACTCCCCTCAAGGGGGACGTTGTCGGTTTCCGTGGTTTGGACGGACCCCGTCTTGCGTCGCTGGCGTCCATAACCGAACTAGCTGTTTATGAAATTTCCAGTAAGGAACTGGTCGAGGCCATCCTGTCGGACGGCCGAATCGGGAAGAAGATCGCCTGCTCGGTGGCGCGCCTGAACGCCATCCTTGCCGAACATCTGATAAATTCCGGGCGGCGGAACGCGATGAGGCGTACCGCCCATTTCCTGCTCGAATTGGAAGAGAGGCTCGCCATGGTTGAGCTGTCGGTCCATGGAAGATATGAGTGTCCTCTTGCCCAGCATGAACTGGCCGACATTCTCGGAATGACCACAGTTCACATCAACCGAACGTTAAGGGAGCTCCGCAAGGCCGATCTCGTCTCTTTCAAGTCAGGCCATGTAGAGGTGATCAACCGCAAGAAGCTGGTCGAAACAGCCGGATTCGACAGCGAGTATCTCAGGTAGCGGCTATCTCTCTTTGAACGCCAGCGCATGGACGCCAAAATGAAAACGGTCGTTCCGTCGCCGGAACAGTTCGAGACGACATTTACGGAGGGCTGGTCGTGCGCGGGACGGCTGACGTCTCGACGACAGCGGTATCCGGCTCGAGGCGCTCGACGGTTGGCCGAGCGGAACGCAACCCGTTCGTGCTGACCAAGTGTGACAAGGGAGATCATCATGGCGGCGCCAACTCGGCCTACCGCGCGAGTGCGGCGTGCTGCCGAATTTATGCGCAGAGGCCGCTTACCAAGGCGTGCTCGAATTAAAGTGGGGAGCCAATGCTGTCAGCACTGTCCCCCGACAGTGGCAACGGCACTTTCGGCGGTTCTGGTCTGCCGATGAAATGTCGGAGGCACCCGCTGATCCACATTCGGCTCTCTGCTGGGCTGAAGATGGCTGGGTGTCCAATGCATGCGCCTTTCGCACAGAGTCCAGCCCTTTGGGTCCAGCTTGGCATCGGTTCCCTGAAAATTACCAAAAAAACAATCTATGTTAGAGACTGCTTATAAATAACCCCTACACTTACCCGCGCTGGGTATCGCTAGGGGGGTTGGGGAACTGAAAACGACGCAAATGGGGTAATCGAGTCTCGACCCTTCAAAACGCGCAGTACCAAACTTTCACTGCAAGAGAATGCGGAAAACATGTCGGCCAGCGCAAGACGGCTTGCGTGGGAAAGAGGGAGTATTGACTTGGGTGCCACGGCAGGACTGCACAATCATAATTCGGCCCATCAGTCAGAAGTTCCGTCCGGCGGACCGGGAATCGTCCAAGCGCAGACAGGCAGGGAATGCCTCCTCATCTTGGACGGAAGGGCTCTGGACCGCGAGTGTCTCGCATCGGCTCTCGTGGAGCACGAACTCGGCATGGATGTCGCCGCCTTGGGGTCCATCGAGGAATGGCGCGTCAGAAAGAGATCGGGCCCTCCCCTTGCGGCCATACTCTTCAACCTTGGCAGTCGGAAGGTCACCGATCGTGGCATCGCTGACGAGATCAGGCATATTTCGTGCGAGTTCAAATCAGTCCCTGTGGTCGTCCTGGCCGACACCGAAGACCTTGCCCAGATACTGACCGCTCTCGAATGCGGTGCACGCGGTTACATTCCGACCTCTGTTGCAATCAACGTCTGCGTCGAGGCTATCAACCTTGCGGCAGCGGGAGGCATCTTCGTGCCGGCGAGCAGTGTCCTTGCTATGCGGCACCTGATAGATTCGGGCAGCCGCGACACGCAGCCTTTGGCAGGCATGTTCACGCTTAGGCAGGCCGAGGTTGCGCAAGCGCTCCGGCGCGGCAAGGCGAACAAGTTGATCGCCCACGAACTGAATTTACGCGAAAGCACGGTGAAGGTCCACATCCGCAATATCATGAAGAAACTAAAGGCGACCAACCGCACGGAAGTCGCCTGCAAGGTCAACGATATTCTCGCAGAAGGAAACTCTGGCTGAGGAGTGAGCCCAAGCGTTACTTCCCAACTTGCGTGAGTCCTGCGGCCGCATTCTACTGCTGAAAGTCCAAGGGCGGAATCGGCAGTTGAACTGCTGTCTAGCCAGACCTCGACCGTATCGAAAATCTGTGCTGGCCGCTCAGCAGCCCGAATCCCGTTTCGAGGAACCATTGCCTTGGTGGAGTAGGCTTCCCCGTCGATCTGGGTAAGGACCGCCACCGGTTGGTCGCATTTTCAAAACCAGGAGGCCGCATTCTCCGCCTTCAACCGTTCCTATTCGGGTTTCGCTGAACGACAAACCAGAAACAGTTTTTGTTTGGGCCATTTAATGAAAAATCTCCTCGAATTCAAAATGGCAGTAAAGATCCGTCATTCTTATGATGTCACGCAGAGAGTTTAAACTGTTTGAGGCGATCCAATCCGGGATTCACCGCTGTTGAGCCAGAGAGGACAACGGGTAAAAAACAACCGGATCTAAGTGATACGCCCCTGTGATGAGGTTTCCACCGCTTCTTCGGCCATCGCCCGGAATGATTTGAGCCCATGCGTTCTTGATCGGGAACGAGGCTTCGGCACCAGCCAGAACGAAGATCTGTCGCAGGTCACATAGGAGGACGATTGTCGAAAACGAGGTATGCATTTTTTGCTTCGAGTAGATCATGCCGATGGCGAGATTCCTGAGGTACCACCGTATCGTTCCCCGGCGCGCCGTTCCCAGACGGTGGAGTAACCATACCATGATTCATCGCCCAAACTGCAGCCTGTGTTCGGTTGCGGACTCGAATCTTTCTAAGTATGGCTTTGACGTGTACCTTCACCGTAGCTTCGGCAATGTTGATTTCGCGCGCGATGGCTTTGTTCGAATCCCCTTGGATCAAACGGCGCAAAATACAGTTCTCGCGATTCGACAAAATTACAAGTTCTTGATCTCTACTATCCACTTTACTTTCTAGCTCTGGTAACTCATAAGCTATCGGTTCATCTTTCGAATCTTGCCTTATATCTTGAATAATCATCGAAGTTTCCGCAGGTAGTACCGTTTGCCCAAGCATAACCAGTTCGAGGGCTTTGATGAAGGTGTCGTAAGCAGCGATCTTTGTCAGATACCCGTCAGCCCCCGCATGAAAGGCTGAGACTATATCGGTCGTGCGACAGTGATCAGCTAGCGCAACGACATGGCTGGCTGGGTAAATCGCCTTAAACTCAGCAATCTGCGCGAATTCAGCTTCCGCATCAGCACCGCCGATGTCTATGATTAGCAAGATCGACCGGTGATGCGGAAGCGGCTTTTGGAGAAGATCGTTAACAGAACCCGTAGAGAAAAGAACACGAAAATCTTCTTCATTCAGGATTCGACTAACACCTTCTCGAAGTAACTCGCTTGGCCCGACAAGCACGGTTATGAAAGATTGCCTTGTCATTGTCGATTCTCACCCGGCGCGATTGGGATACACGCGTCGATTAGGTGCTCCACGCGCCAACCGCACAGTTTTCTTTTTTAACCTTACGCCAGGAAAACCGTACACCAAAATACCCTCTTTAGGCGTAGGGCAGCATCATCGAGGCGTATCCGAATCTTCAACCTGGGGCTTTTGGTCAAGAACCCGAGCTCGTGGTTTCATCGACTCAGCCTATCGTAGCAAAGGATTGCGCGGCCGCGAGGATTACCGGGCTTGGTTTCCCGCGCGCCGATGAAAGGAACACATGAGACGGCCCGTTCCGCTATGGCTACCTCGATATGGTTGCCAAGGTTGAGAGCTTGGTCGATTCGCATCTTAATTCATCTGACGCGTCAAGCCGTGCATCAGGTCGTCCACATAGCAGAATGACGGCGCAGAACCACGGCGAACCACGGCGCCGGGGATCCTGGAATGGACCAGTTGCACCTAAAGTCGTGCATTCCGGTTGCCGGGATCGCCGAGGCAGGAACCATCGAAGCGGCAAGCGACGGTCTCCGATTCTCGGTCGTGACGACTACCCGGGGCTGGTCTTGGAGCGGGTGGCCAAATATGGTTACGAGGCTCTCTTACCGGCGAGCGACTTACACAAGGCGACGTTGTCGGACTAATGGATTCCGTCCGCCTTGAAGCGGGCCCTGGCTCGCGCGTGTGAGGCTGAGGATGCGGCAGAGGCAATCGTCATCGGTGGCGACTGCTTGCCGTGCAGGCAGTCGCATTGCGCTCGCGCTTTTCAATTCCGATCATCGAGCCTGTACCAATTGCTGTCAGACTGGCGGCAGCACGCCGCGCGGGCGCATATCAAAACTGTCGCCCAGACGGCACGGTCTCGCACATTTTGCTGCGCCAAGAACCACATTGCGACAGCGGCTCACCGGGCCCGCAGGTCCTCCGGAGTTGGAAAAGGAGCTTGTTCCTCGCGGCGCAGCAATGATTGAGGATCTCGTCGTAGTCCTTGAATATACATTGGAGAGCCCCTTGTCATGAATTGCCGCGGGGTTCGACTGGGTTCAGTTCCAGTGAGCGCGCGGCACGAACATCAGAGTGATGTTGTCCGGCCGCGTCACTTAGATCCGGCCTGATCAGGATCAGCACCGAATGCGCGCCGTCGTCGGCGCTCCGACTGATCTCGGCGAGCTGCTCCCGCATCGCCTCGGTATCGCAACAGGCAAACGCCGCGCCCTTCCGGAGGCAGACGGGCCGCTGGTCGAACCAGTGGGGGAATTTCACACAGTAGCTTTGCCAATTGCTGCGAGTCCAGCAAGGCTCGGTAGGTGTCTCCAGTTCGGCGATGTCGCGAAGGCGCTCACCGAATTGCGCCGCAAGCTGCCGCCGCGTGACGAGTGCGGGAAGCCGTTGCAGTTGCTCACGCCGATGGCAGCGTGCAGGTCGGTCAGTCGGTAGTTGTAGCCGATTCAGGATAGCCCTCGTAGATCACCTGTTTCGAGCTGTGCCGGACCGTGTCGGTAACGTTCATGCGTGCATGACCTTGTCTCCTGTCCTCGGGGGTAAGTTCACGCGTGATCCGACATACTCGACGACGTTTGCAACTCGACGTAGGCGCAAGCTTGAGCGCAAGGCCAATCGCCCGGGAGAGTCTCAGTATAGCCTTATCAACGCCGTATTATGGTCATGAACGTTAGCATTATATCCCCACATGAAATTTCTGGTTGTATTGTCAGAATTTCGTTAAGACGATAGATTGTCGTTTTATTGTCCGTTAGTGTCTTTGGAGATACTTTAGAGATTACTATTTAACTGGAGAAACACATGAGATCGATGAGTCGCGACAAGGAAATACTGGGGACACACTCGGAAAGGTTGAACAACTTACGCGCGACGACGGAGGCAGCCGAGTGACGACCGAAGCTCCCATTTCCACCACTTCCGCATCGACGGCAACGACGCAGCCGGCGCAGGGTCTTACCTACACCACCACACCGATCCAATCGCAGTATGATGGCCAGGTGATTGAAAATCTTGACATCTACGTCACCAACGGGGACGCGGTCACGATTACGCACGACAATGTCATCCTGCGCAATTGTCTTATTCATCACGTCGACGGTGACGGGGTGGTGGTATCGGGCGCAAACGGCGTCACAATCGAGAACACCGAAGTCATCAACGCCGACCCGCCGGCGGGAATCGACCCCGAGACGAGCCCGAACATCAACAACATCAACGCAGAAAACGCCTCGAACTTGACCGTTCATAACACCACAGTGCGGGAAGGCTCGACTGGCATCTATCTCGTGAACTCGCCCGGCGCGAGTCTTTCACACGTCGATGGCTACGACTTCCATGGCCCAATGCCGCGCGGTCAGTTCGTCCAGTTCAACAACTCGGGCAATAGTTCGCTAACCGACTTCTATGCCGTAAACGACGCCGGCAGTTCGCATCCGGAGGACATCGTCTCGGTATATGGCAGCCCGAATACGACGATCTCAAATGGGGTGATCGACGGTAACAACTCTCAGACCGGAGTGGCCGTCATGTTCGAGAACGGATCGACCGGCGGCAGGGTGGATCACGTTGACGCCATCCATCAGGGCAATGGCGCGTTCTCTTCCTACGCGAGCGATGTGACCTTCGATCACACGAGGTCGTTCGACGGTATCGATGAGGATCAAGGCCGCGGGCTTCCCTCGTCGAATGGACTGATCTGGAATGTAAGCTCCGGTGGGGTCAGCATCCTGAACTCGAGCTACACCAACCCTGGCAATCCCAACAACATCATTTGGGACGCGTCAAAGGCGGTCGTGGCCGACGTGCACGAGGATCCCACGGCGACCCCAGTGGCACACGTCGATAACCAGTTCACCTGGGACTACGCAGCGGATAGCTCGACCGGCACTGTCACGGACGCGAGCGTCACTTCCTCAATCACTGGCTCGACCGGGACCGACACTGGATCTGGAACCGGGACTGTCCCTCCTTCCGGCGACACCAGCGATGGGACCTTGTACGGCACCAGCGGCGCCGATGTATTGCATGGAACCAGCGGCCACACGATGATCGGCTATGGCGGCAACGACACCTACTATGTCGACAATGCCAACGAGAAGGTGGTTGAGGCAGTGGGCGGCGGCAACGACAGTGTGATCGCCTCGGTGAGCTATGCGCTTTCGGCCGGCTCGGAAATCGAGCATCTCGCCACCAACAACCCGTCCGGCACGAAGACGATGAGCCTCACCGGCAACGAGTTCGCCCAGACGATCGAGGGCAATGCCGGCAACAATGTCATCAACGGCGGGCTTGGCGCCGACGTCTTGACCGGTCACGGCGGCCACGATGCCTTCTCGTTCAATACTGCTCTTGGAGCCGGCAATGTCGACAAGATCACCGACTTCAAGCGCTCCCTGGACACGTTCCATCTCAGCGATACCGTTTTTGCCGGGCTTCAGCCGGGAGGGCTTCCATCCAAAGCTTTCTTTGTTGGTGCAGCCGCGCATGACAGTTCCGATCATATCATCTACAACAGTGAAACTGGGGCGCTCTCGTTCGACAGTGACGGGGCCGGCGGCGCATCTCAAACACAGTTCGCCACCCTTTCTCCACATCTGTCGCTCACCGCAGCCTCGTTTTTTGTGACCTGAAGGACTACGCGGGGAACTAACATCCCGCGAGGGCTGCCCTGGCAAATAAGGACTGGATCACAGTACCTCAAAAGCCATGATCCCGAACCGAAGGTCAGCGTACCAAAAAGGGGAGCCCGGTTTCGGAGAAGATCCACGCTCAATGGAGTTCCATCCCGATGTCATCGGGATGGAACGGACTCGAGTTGTGAGCTTTCGGTTGTAGTCGATGCGGACCGAACCGAGGAGACTGGAGTTACCGACTTTCAGCACTAACCGGAGATACTAAATTAATATCACAAGCATGCCCGGCTGACGCCGTGAACTGGCTCTTTCGGTCATCGAGCGACGTCTTTCCTAAGCCTTGCGGCGCAGGCCTATGCTGTTCGAAGCAAACTGGCCTGTGATGCTGGTCGATGGCGTCGATGTGCCGGTGGTCGACCCAACCTGGCTTCGACGTGAGATCGGCGTTCTTGCAAGAGAAACGTGCTCTTCAACCGATCCATTCGCGAGAACATCGCGCTCGCCGATCCGACTATGCCATGAAGCGGGCATCGCTCGCCGGCGTTCAGATTTCATCCTGGAGCTGCCCGAGGGCTATGACGTGTCGACTGCGTCATTGCCGGCGCCTGGGTCGCTGACGTCGTAATGCGCGACATGGCTTCTCGTCGAACGGATACTCTGATCCTTGAGGCAGCGAACGCCTCGGCACTGAGACAAGTTCGTGCAATTCCGAGGTTATTCAGGCGGGCATTACGATCCGGTCGGATCACTAAAGGCCCAGACCTGCGTAGCGGGTCGGGAACAGCTCTATCGTCACTGCGAGGAGCCGCCGATTCCGCATATGCGCTGCGGCAAGCTTTATAGATAGTCGCAGGAGACCGGTGCTTGCTTCTCTCCAGTCAAACGCGTCCGCTTGCGGTGCGGGAGCACCCGTCTGTCGGCCAATTAACCTCCTGGCCGGCTGTTTCGCCTCCTGACCAGCAGGAAGGCAGATGCGCGCGCATCCAGAGCCCGTAGCCCCGCCTTTTCCACGCCGGCCTACCCGATCGTACTTCGGCTCTCGTCGACATCTTGCGCCATCGCGAGCCGTTCGTAGTTCGTAGCACGCCGTCAGGCCGCTTTGGGAACGGCCGCACGGTAGCGGGCGGCGGCTCGGGATGGAGCCCGCTATCCGGCCATGGTGCACCGGTATCCGCTGTCCGCGCGCAGCGCCCATGCGCGCCTGGAGCGCATATTCCAGGAGAACCGCCCATTGCCGGACTCGTGCGTCTGCCTGACGTCCGGGGTACGGTTTCCGTCGAGAACCTTTTCGTCCTCGCCCCGGCACGAACACGCCGGTCGTCATGGGCGCGACGTTCACCCTGAAGACTTCGCTTGTGGGTGCATGGCCGCCGGCGCAAGGGTGCGTGCGACTCGATGGCGACGATCTGCGCCATTATGGTCCGGACCAACTCGGCACCGCGCTCCAGGATATCGAGCTGTTCTCCGGTTGCGTGCGCGACAACATTGCGCGCTTCCGAGCGGACGCGGCCCGATGCGCAGGTGACCGAGGCGGCAACACACGCCTCTGTGCACGAAATGATCCAGCGCCTCCCCAACGGGTATATGACCAACCTCGGGAGGATGGAGTCGGACCGTCGGGTGGACAGCGGCAGCGGTCCGTCTCGCGCGCCCTGTTTGGCAAGCCGAGCTTCGTCGTGCTCGATGAGCCTGATTCCAATTTGGACAGCGATGGCAATCGAGCACAGATCGATCCGGGCCGTCGAAGGGTTGCGGAGCGACGGAAAGACTGTTGTGATCTGACCCAGGCCGAACCCCTGTCGGCGGTAGATCGAGTGATCATCCAGCAGGAAGGCGTCTATTCGGACTACGCGTCATCTATGGTCGGCCAGGAGGACCCCCATGTCCGGGATGTGCGCCATGCGATGCGGCAATAGCTTGCGAGTTCAAGCTCGTCCCAAGCAACAGAGCAATGGATGGAGGTGTTACAATAGCAAAACGCCCGGCATTCTTTAGAAATTCACGACGCGCCTGTTCTTCTGGGATACGTTTGTCTGTCTTTACTTTGGAAGATTTCCTGTTTTTCATCGAAGTGTCCTCCAATATTGTGAATAACAACTCTAAACTAGCATGACATCTAACGCCATAACGTGACATATGGGTCTCATGAAGACAAGTCGCTACCAAGATACACTTGAGGAAATTAAGTATTACTACACTTTTGACCCGAGATCGCCGTCAAGGAGGATGCTCGTGGCGCGGCGTCCAAAGTCGATGAGACTTCGTCGGCCCAAGCCATCGCCATGTAGGAGTCGCCCCATACCCCACAGCGAATTGCCGACCAGGCGCAATGGAACGCCGAGGACGGGATGGTACAAGGGGAAGACGCGCCGCCAGTGTTGAAAGCGAACCAAGGGACGCCGCACATATTGCGCCGGTGCTCTGACGCCAAAGAAGTGACTCAAGGCCAAGAGTTGAGTGTCGAACGCATTCCGCGCGTTCTGATCGGGCAAGGATGTTCGGAGCACCGCCCAATCCAGCTTATGCTGTTCCACCAGCCGTACCAGATCATAAAGGTGGCGAAAGTCGGTCCTTCCGCGCCAGTAGTCCGCCTCCTTGATGAGATCATGCATGATCCAGTGGAGGGCCCTCGACTGTGGGGCGGGGATTTTCGCCCTAAGGCCGTGACGGCGGGCAAGCCTCGGGGGCTCGCGGTCAATCTCCCGGTACGGCCGGAGCTCCAGGAGACCGACATCTTGCGGGCGCGCCATGCCACCAGCGACCGTCACTTCGGCGTAGCCAAGCTTGGCAAGACAATCCCGGGCGGCCCCTTCTTTGGTCGTTTCGACAGCCAAGTCGAGATCGCTCATGATTCTGTCGGGAACCCTGCCGCTCGACGAAAGAAACAAGGGAACGGCCCCTTTGAGCAGGACCGGAACGACGCTCCCCTGATTGAGGGCAGCAACGGCTTCATTCAGCTGCCTGCGCAAGCGCAAATTGCGTTCCCGGTTGCAGCCGTAAATGAACTGAAGATACTGGCCCACCTCTTGGGGGAGCCGGTCAAGCTGGCCCGTGTCCGCCAGAGTGGCGAACAAGACGGGCGTAAGCAGAGTGTGGTTGGCGAGTGCAATCACCGCCAGCCAGTCGGCCGTTACCACCAGGCGCCCGTTAAGTCCCGCGATCAGGGCCTCGAACGCATCCCTGGTGGGCTTCATCGGCACGCCGCCTTCAGCAGTTCCAACCCGTCACCCAATTTGGCATAGGTCAGGCAGAAGCCCTCTGCCGATCGGATGACTTGGCAAAGAACGTCGAACGCAGTGCTACTTAGCTCTTTATTCCGCGCAAAGGCGCCGTTCAGCAAGCCTCCCAAGATCTCGCTCGGGTCAATCACGCGCAGGGAAGGTTTGGCATCCTGCGTCCGACAGAGCAAGACCACCCAGCCCACAGGCCGGGGAACGGGAGGGACATGATCCCTAAGCACAAGAAAACGCACACGCCTGCGATCGGGACGCCGATAAACCCGAGACCTGCCGAGTTCGGGGAAATATTGTCCGAGAATGGACCATGATCCCGATTTGACTGAAGGCGCAAAAGCAAGGCCGATACCCTGTCCGGCCGAGTCGAGAAGTGTCACATCGTCTGCCGCGAAGCCAAACCCCGCGTGGACCAGCGCCAATGTCAGGGTCGTCTTGCCCGAGCCAGGGTTACCACAAAGGAGGAGCGTGCGGCCGTTCTTGAACAGCGCCGCCGCATGCAGGGCCAGTTCATATTCGCTGTGCCCAAGCACTTCGGCCAGCAGTTGCCCTTTGACCATAATGGGTATCTCGTCTCGGCCACAGGAATCAGTCCAGTGGCCATCCCGGAACAGGTGGATCCGCTGCCCACGCTCAACCAGATGGAATAGGACGTCGACGGCCCTGTTTCGAACCTCGAGATGCTGAAATACGGTCGCGGCCGGAAAGGCGACGGCAGCCGGATACAGTATGCGCACACACACGCCTGGAACAGCAACGACCTGGCAGATATGTTGATGAGCTGCGGTTGGGTACGGCGGTGGAGCAGGCTGGATTAGGCCGAGCCGTTCCCAGTCTTGAAGGGCAGCCTCGACATAGCCATAGGCCTCTTGGCTATCAACGCCACGGGCTGCCATCTCGCCCAAGATAGCCTGGACCGGCACGCCTTCTTCAAGCGAGCGCCAGATATCCGCCGCAGTGTCATTGAGCGCAAAGACTACCCCCTGCGTTGAACTGAGCAGGATGTTTTGCCCTTTGATGCATGCAAGCCGACCTTGGGGAACTAACCTCGCCGTAGCATACTCTGCAAGGGCAGGCCCCGCAGTTCGGTCAGTGGTTCGGGTTTGTTGCGGGCTCACAGAAGCCGTCATCCTCGTTTGTCTGGGCGTGGAGATCGTTCGATTCGAGTGGAACTCACGACCGGAGAGACACGATCTTCGTCAATCGTTCGAGTCATGGCATTCCCCCTCCGCTCCAAAGCGGTAACTTGCCAACGCGGTTGCCGTGCGGGCACCGTTGCTTGAAGTCGCAGGTTATGCATTGAGCGGTCGCTGTTTTTCGCACTGATCATCGCTTGCATTCAGTTGTTCTGTAACAGCGCCTTTTGTAGTAGAGCCGCACCTCTCATGGTGTCGAGCCTCACCCAAAGTCGTATTCAATTGATAACGTCGAAGAAGAGATTTGCTTTTTCCGAGTGGGGTGTCGCTTGGCAGTTAATCCATGGGTCGTCGCCCAGCCGCCGCTCCTTGCAAATCAATCACTTGCCACACGAATCGGCAAAGTTGGGCTAGACGGCGTTTCGCCCCGTCCAGATGCGGGGGATGGTCAGAAGCATGATCTTTATGTCGAGCCAGACCGACCAGTTGTTGACGTACCACATATCGTGTTCGACACGCTTGATCATCATGTAGACATCAGGCGTCGCGCCGCGCCAGCCATTTATTTGTGCCCAGCCGGTGACCCCCGGCTTCACCTTGTGCCGAGCCGGATAAAGAGAGATGATCTGGCTGTATTCGCTGTCATGCGCGAGCGCGTGCGGCCGTGGGCCTACCAACGACATGTCGCCCTTCAGCACGTTCCATAGCTGTGGAATCTCGTCGATACTGAACCTTCTCAATATGCGCCCAACGCGGGTGACGCGAGGATCGCCCCTGCAGGCTTGACGGACAATGGGCCCGTCCTCCAGGATCGTCATCGTTCGGAACTTGTAGATCTTGAACGTGCGGCCATTGAACCCGGCCCGACGCTGACAGAAGAGCACCGGCGCCCTGGATTCGAGCGCAATCAGCGCCGCTACAACGGCCAAAGGGGGCAGAAGAAATGGGAGGGCGACAGTGGTCAGCACAAGATCGAAGAGCCGCTTCATCAGGAGCTGGGGCGCCGTCAGGGGCGCGCTTTGCAATTCTATCGCCCTCGTCCCCCCTAGGTTGACGACAGGTCGCTTCAAGAGCGCGCTAACGACGTGGTCCGGAAGGAGTCTTACGGGTACCGCGACCACGCAAAGGTGGGCCGTGATTTTCTCAATCAGCGATATGTCAGCCCAACTGACAGCAAGGACTATCTCGTCGACCGAACGCCGACGCACATGTTCAATGAGCTTATCCATACACTCAAGGAGCGAGCTCTCGCTGGATGCAGCAGGCAATGTAATCGTTTGGCAGACCTGGCATCCGGAAGCCTCGATTGCCTGGACAACGCCGCTTGGCACGCGCACGTCCGATTGCGTTACGATCACTACTTGCGGTTTGGCAAGCATGTCCGACCTGGTCAGCGAGGCAAACAGTCGTCCGGCGCCCAGGCGCACGAAGATGATGCCGCCAAGTCCCGTCACGAAGAACAGGATGAGCGCTTGGCGCGAAAACATGTCTCCCACCTTGAGTGCAAGCGCCACAACCGACAGGCAAAGAAAGACCGCCGTCCAGATCAGCGCGACCTCCTTGATCTGAGAGGCCAGCGACCGCAGCTCGGAACTCAGATACAGGCCGCGCGCATATGCGGAAGTCGAAAAAAGGGCGGCTACAACAACACCGAGCCCGAAGTTCCGGCCGTACTCGCCGAAATGTCCGAAACTCACAAGATCATATACCATTCCCGAGGCGATGCTGAGCAGCACGACGGACATTGCCTCGAGAAGCGGAGACGACTGCAGAAGAACATTGACCTTGAGGGGCACGTTCCACCGCGGTGCGTTTGACGTGGCGCCCGCACGGGGGCCTTCATGAAGAAGTGCCATGACGTTCACCTGCGTTCGAAGCCGCATTCATCGACCAACATCGCGATGCCCCCCCTCCTCTGCTGAAAACCACCGGAGTGCCCAGCGTGACGTGGCACCCCTCGCCTGCGATCATTGCCCCTTCACGCGAAGTTCGATTGTGGTGGCTGCGGTAGCACGGGGAATGGCCAGAGAATGGCAGCGACACTGCGCGAATCCAATTCGGCATAAGCTCTAACCCCAAAGGGTAGAGCCGGCGGACACGCCGACCTTCCTTGCACGCTTCCGGCGCCTGTTAGCCTTGCGAGTACCTCGAAATGATATGCTTTCGCGCGCAGGCCTGGAGCGGCGGACACTCCGACGGAAGCGACCGGTTCGAAACTGCCGCCCTTTCTCTTTGTTCGGGCACCGCTGAGCGCCGAACGCGAAACCGGGTCTCATTTTAGGGCCTGATCGTCTAGGCGAGCGCCATAGCATCGGCTGCGATCCGTCGCAGCTGGAGCTTGCGAACGTGGAGGCGTGGGAGCGACTGCATGCCGATCGTGGCTAGGATGTGATCCCAACGGTAGACCCAATCGTGCATCTCCAGGCAACGGACCGTACTTGTCCGACGCAACAATTCCGTACGGCAGGGGTTTGCGTCGAGTTCGTCAATTACGTCTGCGATATGGCTCGAGTCTGGCGATACCTCGATGACTGCGTCTGGCCAGTCGAAGTGCGCGCCGAATTCGGCGCATTGCGGCGCGGTCCCAAGCATGACGGCGCCCCCCGCGGCCCCTTCGAAAAGACGGGCAGGCAGCACCTGCTCGCCGGCAACCGTAACGGCCTTCGAGTTTGCAAGCGTCGCTGGACTGAAAGCCATGAAATAGCGCGTGCGCCTGATGATATTGGCGAGCAGCAAACGATGCTCATGCCACGCCTTCACCCGGGAATCTGTGCTTGCGAGCGTGTCGTAGAGATAGAAGAGGTCCCGCTCTTCGGCTAGCTTCAGAAGCTGTCCGTGTATCTTCGCGGCTCGGTTGCCGATCGAGTATACGTCGATCACGCGTTTGACCGGCGATAGGTACGGCGTTGCAATGAGGCCGTCGACACCCGTGGCAAGAAAGGAACAGGGCGTGCGGGTGTATTGGCGCAGGCGAGGTATGCACGCGCTATGCAACAGGAACACGTGGTCGAACTGGTCTAGGAGCTTCAGATATCGGCGGTCCTCTTCGAGAGTGCTCGACCAGAGCTCGAACAGATACGCGACAGCAACCTTGCATCGCCGGCGCCAGTCGTGGATCCGAGACAATTCTACAAGGCTTTGCGGGCTCCAGGCGACGAAGAAGAAAAGGTCATAATCTTGCGTGAGCTGAACATGCTCAATGCTTGGCGCATTCATTAACCCCAGCCCTTTGCGAAACGCGTTTGTCAGTCTGTTGAAGTCACGCTGGACGTTGTGAGGGTCGTGCTTTGGCAAAATGGCGTGAAAGCGTCTCGTTAGGTAGTTGTCGATGCCAGGGGCGATCAGATCGGCATCCTCGCATTCGGCAACGATGCGGCAAAACTCATACGCCGACGCAAAGTGAGCCCGGTCCTTCGCATTGAATTCAGAGGCAACCAGTGTACGTCTCTTCAAGGAATTCTCCCGGCACTTGTCATTCGACTTTCAACTATTCGGCCGCCGCAGGTTGGCCCCGCGCATAGTGCTCCAGTGCCGGGAGGGGTTGCCGACCCAGGATCATATCTGCTGCCTTTTCCGCGATCATAAAGACAGCGGCCGAAGTGTTGGCCGAGGGAACGGAGGGCATAATGGACGCATCAACGACCCGCAGGCCCTCGAGGCCGTGGACCCGCAACTGGTCGTCCACGACAGATTCAACACTAGCGGATGGGCCCATCCGGCACGATCCGCACAAATGATAGGCTGTCAGCCCGGTTTCGCGGGCAAACTGCAGCCGGTCGGCGTCGTCCGTTGTTTTCGGGCCGGGAAGCTCTTCCGTGCAGTTGTAGCGCCTGAGCTCGGGGGCCCGAAACAGCTGCTGCACAGTCTTCATGCCGTCAATGACGACCTGTCGGTCCTGATCATCGGCGAGATAGTTGGGCTGGATCAGCGGCGCTTGAGACGGATCTGCCGAGACCGCCCGAACATGTCCGATGCTCTTCGGCCGCAACTGATAATAGCCAAGCTTGATGACCGGCAACCGCCGCGCGCCGCCGTGATCGGTATAATTGCCCAGGGCAAGGTCAAGCTGGATATCGGGGGTGGAGTGAAGATCCCGCGAGTTGACGAACCCGTAAACGAGCGACGGGCTGACGGCGAGAAAGTTCGGGCGGCCCAGCATCCATTTCGCTGCCTCGCGCAGGAGGGCGAAGCCGTGTCCGCTGACCGTTTCGATGCCCTCCACCCGGGCGATCAGGTGGACTATGTAGTGGTCCTGAACATTTGCACCGACACCGGGGGATTCGTGCACAACCGGAATTCCAAGGCCGGAGAGCATACTCGCCGCACCCACGCCTGACAGCTGCAGCAGCTTTGGTGAGTTCGCCGCGCCAGCGGAGAGGATCACCTCTCGACGGGCCTTCACACAGCTCGTGGGATGACCCGGCCCTCCTCGTCCATATCGAACGCCGATGGCACGCTTTCCCTCGAACAGGACGGCCGTGGCCTGCGCGTTCGTGCGGACGTCCAAGTTCTTCTTTCTGGCGATCGGCCGTAGGAAAGCCCGCGCTGCGCTCACGCGCCATCCGTTATCGATATAGCGCTGATAGTAGCCCACACCGGCCTGGCTTGCTGCATTGTAGTCGGGATTACGCGGGATGCCGGCATTGAGCGCGGCCTCGATGAATGCATCACATAGTGGATGTCGCCAATCGCAATCTGTAACTGGAAGCAGTCCGTCCGTCCCGCGGTAGAAGGGATCGCATGCCCCAAGCCTCCGCTCGGTTCTCTTGAAATAGGACAGCACGTCGGCGTAGCCCCAGCCTCGATTGCCCTGGTGGGCCCACTCGTCGAAGTCCGCAGCCGCGCCGCGGTTGTAGTTCATTCCGTTAATTGCGGTCGAACCGCCTAGTGTCTTGCCCTGCGACATCGGAATAGAACGGTTGGCCGTCCCCGGACTAGGCTCGGTGTCGAACTGCCAGGCATATTTCGGATTCGAGGATGTCTTGTAGAGTCCCGCCGGAATGTGCAGAAGGATGCTGCTGTCGGCCGGGCCCGCCTCGAGCAGGCAGACCATATTGGTCCCGTCAGCCGCCAGACGATTGGCCAAGACGCAACCTCCCGCCCCGGCTCCGACGATCACATAGTCAAAGACGTCCGCTTCAACCGACATCGCCTCGCGCTCCGCTTATTACCAGCTTCAGAGAATGGCAGGGAATCCGGCCGATGGCACTTTGCCCATCGGAGTTAACCCTTATGAAGGACTTTCGCGGCGGCCAGAATGGAGAGATGGTGTGCGGAGTGCTGTGCGCGCATAAGCCGCCGATGTGCATTCTTCAGGAAACCTGCGCCGCTGGCGCACAGGGGGAAAATGGGGATGCCTGACGACAACCTGACCGAAGAAGCCGCCTTGCCGACAGGTAGGGTTTATCTGCATCGCGTTGGCCACCTCGACGTCTCCGCACAAGCCGAGTCGACGTTTGGCACCCGAACTGGGCGGGCTGGTAGATTTCATGTTGCGCGGCCGGCAGTCTCTTGAACCCCGGCGCCTTAATCGGCGCCGTCTCCTTGCCGGGCTGCTAGCACTGCCCGCCTCGGGTGCCGTAGGTGCCGCGGTGCCTCTGGCCCAAGGGCGATCGGGCGATAAATGGTTCGGGGGTGCCGTCTCCCTTGCGCGTCCAAGCGGACCCGTGTTCACGCGCGCGGATGGGCAGATCATTGAAAATCTTGACATTTACGCCCCCTATGGCAACGGGATCACGGCACTCCATCAGGGCGTCATCGTCCGCAGCTGCCGCATTCGTCATGCCATGGGCAGCGGAATATACGCCCGCGGAGCCGCCGGAATACGCTTGCAGGATCTCGAGATCGATCGTGTCGGCGTCCCCCCCTCGGGGACCGAACCAAGTCAGAACCGCAACAACATAGAGCTGGAAAGCTGCCCCGATGCGATCATCATCCGTGTCAAGGCGTCCCGCGGCTCCTCCAATATCTATGTCTTCGACTGTCCAGGCACCCAGATGAGCTTCCTCGAACTCCACGACGCGCGCGGGCCGTTCCCCCGTGGACAGAATGTGCAGTTCGACCGCTCTCCGGATACGAGCTTGGAAGAATTCTCGGCCGAGAACGGTCCCACCTCCTGGACCGAGGACAACATTTCCGCCTTTCACTCGGACCGCTGTACAATTCGACGTGGACTCGTCTCCTACAACAACAGCCCCACAGGCGTTGGCGTCATGCTCGAGGGGAGCTTCAATTGTCGGGTCGATGACGTCGATGCCGTTCAACAGGGCAACGGCGCCTTCTCGGCCGTTCCGCAGGGTAAGGTCGGCAGTGGCGGTTGCGCGTTCAACCGCTGCCGCACCCGGGACACCTATAATCAGCCACGGGACGGCAGGGACGCCCCGACCTCCAACGGCCTGTCGTTCCATACCCGGATATCAGAAGGCGCTGAAAAGCACAGTGTTAGGGACTGCTGCGTCTACGCGCTCGCCAATCCCCGCAACATCATCTGGCAAAGGGCGGCCGTGCACGCCGGTTGGTCCATCGAGCGCAAGGTATTTGATCCCAGACCGGCATTGCGGCTTGCCTTCAACTGGCAGTGAGCAGAGAGTGCGCTGGTGCGTCGAATCCGACTTACCGACGACGCCAAAAGAGCAGCAGGTCTGACAGCATCGATCGCGACGGCGACATCCCAAGCGTCCAGAGAGGCGCTGATGCAAGAATCATGCGTCCCGTCGTCGTGCTCGTATCGATAGGTGTGTCGACGATGCGAAGACCGACATGCTTGCTGCCAAGCCTTTCGATAAGCGACAGCACTTCGCGGGTTGTGCGCGCAACACGGTACGGCTTCGTGACCGCAATCACGTCTCCTTTCCTGGCGAATTCGATCGCCCTTTCCAGCTCCGGCGTCGAACCGAATATGCTAGTCTTCTCGCAGAAGTAGTTCTCGGCTCCCAAGCGGGCAAGATAAAGCTTTTGCGCTTCCAGTCTGGCAGCGGGTTCGAAGGTGTTGATACGACAGTAGCCGATGATCATCGCATTCCCCAATCGTAAGAAGCTTTCAGTGAGGGTCCAAGGTGCCCGACGAACCCGCCGAGAATCTGCGAGCCTGAATGCTGCCACGGCTCGGCAGTCCATTTGTCATCTCCCATGTCCGTAGAGATCCGCGAGCTCGAGATATTGCTTTGCGACTCCCTGTGCATCGAACCGTCCCGCCCACTGGCGGGCACCTGCCGACAAGCGCGACCAAAGGTCATCATCGTCCAGCACCGCCTTTAGTGTTGCAGCCATCACCTCGGGCTGTGGTTCGACCACTGCCCCATTCACGCCATCCGCGAGGAGATCCCGGCTGAGCCTTGAGGTCCCGACGATGGGTGTGCCGCTGGCGATCGCCTCCATCATTGCTGAGGCGACAGGAACCGTATAATGCGTGGGGAAAGCAGCGACGCGAACACGGCTGAGTAGCTCGCGAACGCGTGCTCCCTGTGCCATGCCGAGAGACAATCGTGCCACGCAGCGGCAGCGGCATCGTCTCGCTGTGGATGACAAGGTCCGGCCGGAACCGATTGATGATACCGACCGCCCGCAGCCATGCCGCGACTGAGGCCGGTCCGGTCAACGGCGTGCGGCTCAATCCGATTATCAGCAACTCGAGGCGAGGCGAAAGAAGTCGCTGGAATTTTGCGCTGCTGTCGAAGGTGCCGACCACCATTTGCAAATGGTGCCCTAAAATTGGGTTCCTGCCAGCGCATGTTCCGGCCCACCTCACGACACTGCCGCGAAGGCCCGGATCGGGCGCCTGACAAGGGGTTCATAAATGGCCATCAGCCGATTGAAGTTTGCTTCGGGCGTGTACTGCTCCTGATAGGCGGCATAGGCCCGGCCTGCCACTTCCTCCAAGGCAGATCGGTTTGAAAGCGCCCAGCGCACCTGATCGGCCAACGCGCCGGCATTGCCGACAGGAACGACAAGGCCGGTGACGTCTGGCTCCACGACCCCTTTGATCCACGGCAGCTCCGAGCAGATGACCGGCAGCCGGCTTGCGAAGGCCTCGATGACGGTCATGGGAAACAATTCATAGCCTTTCGACGGAAAGAGCAGGAATGCTGCAGCCTGCATCTCCTTCAGCACTGTCTCGCGCGACTGACGCCCGAGATATTCCACGCGCTCGCCCGCAGACTGCTCGACGAGCGGAGCCAACGGCCCGTCGCCGATGATCCGCAGCGGATAGTCGATCTCCTTCCACGCCTCGAGCAGCGTGGCCACTCCCTTGTGGTGCTCATCCAGTCGTCCGACGAACAGCCCTCCATTGCGACGAAGGTCACCGAAGCTCGGCGGCCTGGCAACCGCATTCGGCTTGACGACGATGCGTTCGGCCGGCAGGCCGCCTTCCACAAGCTTGTGCCTGGCCCAGTCGGTAAGGGCAATGAAGCGGTCGACCTTGCGGGACCAGGTGCCGGCTCGCTTGTGAAACTCGACCATTGCGGCGACGGCGAGCGTGCCCGCCAGGGAATTCCTGTAGACCTTCTTCGGAACAGTCCACCAGCAGGCGTGGCGGAGACTTCGCTCCCGAAGCCGCTCATCGGGATAAAGCAAGGCGCTGGGACAGAGAATCCTGAAATTGTGCAAGGTCATCACTGATGGCACGCCGGCCTCGCGGCACGCATCCAGGATGGAGGGGCTCAGGAGAGGAAAGAAATTGTGGATATGGACGACATCCGGTGAAAATTCCGCCAATTTTCGGGACAGGGTCCGCCGTGAATGAGGGTTGTAGATGACCCCCACGGCGCTAGAAATCTTCCGCGCGACCGACACGATATCGTCATTCGTGGCGGAGAACAGCTCGACGTCGACCCCATTCTGCTTGAGGCACGCGAGCTCCTCCCGAACCACGCTGTCCTCTCCGGCCCTTATCTGGTAGAAATTATGAACCATTAAGACGCGCATCGCAGTCCGCCACGTCCGAATCTCAATTCGGCATCCCGGACGCCCGTGGCGACGACGCGACAGCTCCGGAAAAGTCGACCTTTGGCAAAACGACCTCCACAACATCGCCGGGCGCAAGCCCGAGATCTTCGCTGCCGGGGAGCGTCTCGGCGCCCTGCTCTCGCTTTCTATGCACTGTTATCTCGGGCCGACCCGCGGCTATCAGCAAGGTGGATTGCGCTTGACCTGTAAGCGCCAGCTTCTGCGCGGTACCCTCAAGACGCGCCGAGATCTGGGCCAGATTCATATAGGCCTCCTGTAGCTCTCCCAAGGCCGCGATTCGTCGTTCACTGTCGATCTTGTTCATCTGTCTGACATATTCGCCGCGCTGGCGCTCGATGTTCGATGCCTGGACGATCGTATCGAGCAGTTGGGTTGATGACATAAGCGCCGCTCGACGGGCTTCAGATAGGCGCGTGGTGGCCGCCAAGCCCTTCTGAAACAGCGTCCTGACTCTCTCGTAATCTTCGGTGTCGGCCTGGCTTCCCTCTTCGTCCTTCTTCTTCTTTTCAGACAGGAGCCCCAGTTGCAGGTTAGCCTCCTCGACAGCACGTCGCAGAAGCTCCTTGTCCTTTTCACTGTCTGACAGACGAGCTTCGATATGCGCTGTTGCCGTTTGCTTCAATCGTTCGGCGAGCGCCTCAGGCACCGGTGCGTTCTCGACATGTTCGACTTCTTCGCCGAGTTCGGTGCGAAGGCGCCAAATGCGAACCTGTTCCGTTGCGAATTGCGCCCATAGGGCTTTGTACTCGGAACGGAAATCGGCCGCTTCCATGAGCGGATTGGCGATGCGAACCTGGGCAGCGCTGTAGCCACCCGCAACCGCCACAGACTGTCGGACGGTCATACCCGGCCGGAAGATGTACTCTCCCGGCCTGGCGACATCACCAGAAACATAGATGGGCCGGTATTCGGCAAGCGAAACGAAGACCTGGTCCGTCTGGATCAGCTGCGTTATTTCACGGCCGTCCTCGGTCCCCCGCCGATACGGCTTGCTGGCGAGACTGCCAGCGATTATTTCCTGCGCTTGTTGAATGGAAAGGCCGCTGATTTGAACCGCTCCAACCAGCGCCAAGTTCACCTCGCCGTCCACTCCGATCAGC
Source organism: Mesorhizobium sp. M0954 (assembly GCF_040319155.1). NCBI lineage: Bacteria > Pseudomonadati > Pseudomonadota > Alphaproteobacteria > Hyphomicrobiales > Phyllobacteriaceae > Mesorhizobium > Mesorhizobium sp. M0954. The sequence goes on from NZ_JAMYNR010000015.1 coordinate 132,460, forward strand.
AATCGCTGCCTGAAATCCGGAATACCAGGGACCGATACTTCCAGCGTATCTCCGGGCTTTAGCTTGTAGTCGGCAAGTGCCGCTGTCGGAATCAGAGCGATGGCGCCAGCAAACGAAGCGAGGCGGGTCGAAGCCATGGTCATCGACAGCGCCGACAACAAGGATCTCAACAGCTTCATGGGTCCCCCAACGGGTTGCCCCCGTATCTCTACGGGCGATTTATTACGGGTTTCTCCGGCGCGGGCGAACCTGCGCAGTGGATGGCCCTATGCTACCAGAAGAGGCATAGCCGAGGCCGAGGCAAAATGGCTGGCTCGCTGGCTCTTTCGAGGCACTCCTGATGGAACCGGCACGGCGCCGCCGCATGAGCGGGCACATCAGTGGACGGCTCCCCTGCTCCTGCCGCGCCAAAATCGTACAACGCGATCCCTTCTACCGAGACCGATAGCCTGCCCTATGTCGGGAGGGCCGCATCCATGTTCGTTCCGATGTATGAACAAGCGCAATGCTGCGTTCGATCCGGTTCAACTGGAGGAAGTTCCACAGCCAAGGCCGGAACGCTGGCGCGAAGCGCAATCAAATAGCCGTATGAGAAAGCAATTCCCACAATCTGTAGAGGGCTCTCCAGGGCCGGATTGACGAACATGGCGAGGAAAATCGTGATGAACACCGTGGACGCATGATTGCGAACACCGCGTGGCAGTCGATTTGGCGGGAAGGCCACCAAAATGGCAGACACGATCAAAATGAAACCAATGACCCCCGTCCGCAATATGGCTTGAAAGAACGAATTGTGAATTCCTGTCGAGAGTATCTCAAGCATTCTGGCATGCGTAATATTATGGGTGTCGGGAAGAAAGGTAATATCCTCGAATCCGGGAAACTCGTATCGCCATCGGACAGATTCCGTCCCAAATCCGATGCCAAACCCGTGTGTATCCGCAACGGATACGAGTGCGTCCGAAATGAACGCGAGTCGGATCCCGGAGTTCGGGTCCAGAGCAAAGGTTTGAGGTATGAAGTTGAGCCCGACGGCATAAGCCGAAGTCAGTGCGGTCGCCAAAGCTGCGGCCATCAACCGGCCGGGCACGCCAATCAGAATGACGATCGTCGTGACTGCAAGGATCTTGAACTGAGCCAAGGGGCTGGCGAGGGCTATTCCCAAAAGGAGCAAAATGCCGCCGTATCGGCGCCAGTCGTTCGTCAGAAAAATACCGCCTGCAATGAAAAACACGGCAATGACCATGTTGTTGATCAGCGCACCATAAAGAATCACTATCGCGGCTTGCCCAGATGCGCGCGGATATTGCACGTCCTGCTGAAACATCACCGCCGGCGCGACAACGAGAGACAGGAACAGGAAAATGGGTGCACCAAAAAAGGCATTGCCGCTCATCAGCCTGCGGCGGAAATAAGCCTTGGACGCCCATGCGACGGCGAAGAATCCAACGATCGGGACGATTTGCCTTGTGACTGCTTCTTGAAGGAAGTGAACCTGCCAGGAATCCGGCATCAGCCTGTATCTGGACAGCAGGGCAATGAAGAGGCAGAAGGCGGTGTAGACCGCGAGCAGACGAGGCGGCATCGTCTGCCGCAGCAAGGCGTAGGCCAGACAGACACCGACCGGGACCACTATGAAGAAAAGGCCAAGCAGGCGCAGGGATATTGCGAGGGCGCAGGCCAGCCAAATGCCCGAGAGAAAGAGGGTGTAGTCGAGCACGTCAGGGGAATGGCTGCAAACGAGGTCGACCGGCTTTGAACCCTTCCTGCGTGACAATGTCGCTGGCGAGGTCATGGCCTGTATTCCCGGTTAGGACTGAAAGCCGCACGGTTCATCCTGGTCAAAATTACTGCCGAGAGTTTCTCTGCAGGGATGATGCGCAGGATTGCCTCGAGGTGATCCGCGAAAGTGCGGCGTGCCTGCAGCACCAGGAGGACCTCGCTGATGACGCCCATGGCAGCTTCCAGATCAGCGGTGCGGTCGGTGCTGTGAAAATCAACCACTATACAACTGTATTCTTGCTGCAGATGCTGGAGTGCAGCGGAGATGGAGAGCGAGGCATTCAACTCGGAGATTGACCCCGTGGGCCTGAGAACCAGAACTTCCAGCCCTTCCTGATGCGCGGGAATGATGGCAAACGCCCTGGCGAGCTTGCGACCTGGCTCCGCGTTCAGCATTGGCTGGTCCATCGATGGCTTTTGCCAATTGGCATCAATGAGCAGTGTCTTTTGCCCGGTCGCCGCAATGAGCCTTGCGAGATGAACCGCCACCGTGGAGCTTCCGGACTTGGCGAGGGGTGAAGTAACGCCGATTACAAATCCGCCTTGGCGGCCCTGAACTCCGCGCATACGGCTGGCAATTTTGCTCAGCGAGCTGTGAAGCTCGGGAGCGTCCTTTGAGTAGACGGGCTGCAAAGACTGCTCGCATGGCCCCACAACATTCCACCTGCGGCGGGGAATTCTGCGTATCCCTACAATCCGATCAAGGCCGGTCGATCTGTGCACATCCTCGACCGTTATCAGGCGGTGGTTCATTGCTTGCCTGATCAATGCGTGACCAACGCCGGCAACCCCACCGGCCATAACGGAGAGGGCTACCATCAGGACCGTTGGCGGCCAACTGCGTTGGCGAGGCGGTTCGGCGGGCGTGATGACCCTTGCGCTCGGGATCAGCGACGAGGGGCTAAAATCGGAGAGGGTCCGCTGCAGAAGGGCATTGTAAAGCGAGCGATAAACCTCGGCCGCGCTCTGCTGCTCGCGGAAAAGGACTCTTGCCCTCTCCGCAGATTCAGGGTCCGATTGGAGTTCCTTCAGTGATTCGGTCACAAAAGCCTTTTCCCGAAGTTCCGCCAGTCGCTTATGCAGATCAGATGCTTCTTCCGCGCCAGCCGCCTGCCGGCGCTCGCGCTGATTTCCGATGTAACCGTCGGCGATCGCGTTCGCGAGCATGGCGGAGAACTGAGGATCGGAAGAGGTGACCCCGATCTCGACGGCGCTGGAGGAACCCATCTGAAGAACGGAAAACGCGCGCCTCACAAGGACCATCGCCTCATCCCGAATATTTGGCTCCGCCGTCGGCAGTTCGGTGCCGAAGAGAGACGCTAATTGGCCTTGCACATAGCTGGAGATCCGGGTGCGCAAGCTGTCATCCGTCACAAACTCTTCGTCTTCCGCTAAGCCAGTGTGGTCAACAACACGTCCGACGACTTCGTCCGACTGAATGACCTGTATCTGGCTCTCTACATAGACCCTCTCATCCGCCTGAGCTTCGCCCGGTTGCGGAGCGGGCGGAGATGAAAGGAGGATCGTCGCATAGGCGCTGTAATATCCAGGCGAAAGGACTGTATATGCGCCGCCGACACCAAGGCTTACAACCATCCAGAGGAGGCACAGGCGCCAACTGCTTCGAATAAATCTCAAGATGTCTTTTACGGTCAGCTCGTCGCGATCCTTGGGAGGTATCTGCTGGTGAGGCGACCCGGACGGCTGAACGACGAAGTCATCGGTGGCGAACATACAGACTCTCCTACGACTGGAAACGATCGGCCTCGTGCTCCAACGGCGCGGATTGGGACGCAGGGGGATATCCTCGCACCTGGCCTGCGTCGCAAGTCGCCGCCGTGCGAAGGACTGCCGCTCCGCCAATGAGGAAGAAGCCGGCTGAAACCACCAGCACGACGACTTCCTTCGCTACCATCGCGTAAACAATGGCTTGCTCCGCCATGACGAAAGACAAAAAATATGCTGCCACCAGGAATACTAGCAGACCGGATGCATTAAGGGCCGCCCATTCATTTTCATATCCGTAACTAAACATAAATACATTTGATGTGAATGTATTTATGTTCATTATAAGTGGTATGATTGCCATCGCACGAACTATAGGTATCGCTCCTGAAAATTTATCTCCAAACAGAATTAAAATTATGTACGGAGCAATAAAGAACATTCCAATACTCATCGCCGCCCCGCCTGATACGGTGAATAGTGATCTCCTTATCAATCGCACCCCGGCAGCCGGATCGACGTGAGCGTAGTATGAAACCCTCGGTATGAAAGTATCCATAAGCAACTTGAAAAATACTCTGGAGGCTAACAGAAACTTTTCGGCGACAGAATATTGACCGGCTGCGACATAACCTTCGAAATGCTGGACAAGGGCGACAGGGAGGGTGACGAGGGCAGTCTCCACGGCTATGAAAAGGCATCCCCTCCAGCCATTGCGCAGCTGCATTCCAATCGTCGAAAGCGTCACGGACCTGAAGCCGCCGAACCCAATCGGAAGGATGAAAGGTAAGCAGATGAGGCCACTGACGACGGGAACTGCGCTCTGGATGGCAACGGCGAGTGCGACCTGGTCAGGTGATGCGACCATGGCGACGAAACAGACGAGCGCCAGAACGCGAGCAACAACCACGGCGATGGCCGCCTGCCAGGCGCGTTCAAGGCCGACGAAGAGCCATGCCGGAAAAATAATGCCGCCGGCGGCCGAGAGCATCGCGCACAGGAATGTCGGCCTACTGAGCGCCAGCACGTCGCCGGCCAGCACAAGGCCCACCAGGCATACGGCAACGAACAGCACTGCCTTGGTGGCCATGACCTGAGCAACCAGGGATGCGATCGCCGCCGGCTCGTAACGGAGGGAAGCTACCCTGCGCTGCGCCGTCCAATGAAATCCATAGGCCACGACGACGGCAGCGAGTTGTCCGATGGCGAGCGCATACGCGTAGCGCCCGAAACTCATGGGTCCGAGGACACGCCCGGCATAGGGCAAGATGATCAGCGGCTGCAGGACGTCGGTGACATACAGGACAGCCAGACTGGCGGCCTGTTTGCTCAGAGTCATGGTAGCCTCCAGTCAGGTGCCTGTCGAGGCAATGCAAACCACCCAGTCCAGATATGGCAGCGCCGCCTCCCAGAAGCAGCGCCAAAGAACGGCCGGCCGTGAAGAAGTTGGCGCAGATCGGCAATACGGCGGTCCAAGTGTGTTCACTGGTTCCGCCTCCCTCTAACCGCCACGAAGTCTGCGCCTGGGAAGCAGCGTTGCCTGCAACAAAGCCAGGATGAACATGCTGTTCGTCACGAGATATCTGCTCGCCAGGCGGCGGGGATCCTGGAAGAGCCGGTGCAGCCATTCCAGCCCGCTCTTTTGCATCCATTGCGGCGCCCGTTTGACGTCTCCGGCGTGGAAATCGAAAGCTGCTCCTACCCCTAACATGACCGCATTGATCCGGCCGCGATGCGCCTGCATCCAGCTTTCCTGCTTGGGACATCCGAGCCCCACCCACAGGATCCTCGCACCGGACTGATTGATCATTCCGACCACTGCCTCATCCTCCTCGGCCGACAGAGGGCGGGGTGGAGGTGAGTAAGAGCCCACGATGTTTATGCCGGTAAACTCGGTTCGAATGCACTGTTCGAGACGCTGGAGGGTGCCCGGGCTGCCGCCGTACAGGAACATTGCCGAGCCCAGTTCCGATGCCCTCCGGCAACAAATCCACATCAGGTCCGGTCCGGCGATGCGCGGCTGATCCGCGTGTCCCTGCCGTCTCAGCATCCAGGCCACCGGCGCTCCATCGGGCGCGACAAGGTCGGCGCTATCCATCGCTTCGGCATGGGCGCGATTGCGGCGGGCGGTGACGACACTGTGGGCATTGCACAGGAAAACCGTTCGGCTCTCCCGCCGCAGGGCCCAGTCGAAGACGCAGTTGACTGCCTGCGCCAAGCCCAGGGCGTGCACGGGTACCCCAAGCACTTGCTCGCGCACCACTCCCTGATCGATCGCGAGCTCTGTCATGCCACCCTCGATTGCTGCAATGGTGAGCCATCATCACAGCGTGCGGGCACTTCGAGTGCAATTGCTATTCCGAACCGGAAGCTGGCGGGCGGCGCTCATCGGAGGTACTTAAAAGGAATATCCTGTCCGAACCGGTGTGGTGCACCCCGTGTCAAGCGAAGTGAGGATTTGATCCCTGGGGCGAAACGAAGAACTGACCCCGTCATTGTTTTGCGATTTCGTTGGTGTCGGGGGGGGGGGGGGGGGGGGAGGTGGAGGGGAGCGGGGACGGGCGGCGGAGGCGGGGGCAGGGGGGGCGCTCGCGGG
>NZ_JAMYNR010000016.1:0-127361 GCF_040319155.1 Mesorhizobium sp. M0954
CCATCACAGCCATCATGCGAAAGCTCATCATCCTCGCAAACGCACTACTCAGGGACAATCGGACCTGGACACCATCTCTCCCTTGACCAACACGGATACTCTAGGCCCGATGCTGCCTAGTTGCTCGACGCGCTGACGATGCCTCTCAGCTTCCGGGTGAACCGAGCTGCTCCGCATCCCAGAACTGGTCAAGCCAGATGTTGAGCTTCAGGAAGCCGGCATTGCTGACCGTATAGACGCGCCTGGTGCCTTCCGGCTTGGCGTTGACCAACCCCGCATCAAGCAGCACCTTCAGGTGCTGCGAAACGGCCGGGCGGGACACCGGCAAGCCGGATGCCAATTCGTTGACGGTCTTCGGTCCGCGCCGGAGCTCTTCCAAGAGATGGCGCCGGTTGGGATCGGCAATCGCCATGAAGGCGTCGGAAAGCATCATGCCTTATTTGTGGGGCAAAGCGCCTCGAATCTCAACTGTCGGCTTCAGCTTTTCTGCGCGGGTCGAGCCGCAACGCTTCCGGCGTCACCGAACGATCGGCCGGCTGGGTCTTGAAGGCATCGCGGCCTTCGATCGGCACCGGCGCGCGACGGCTGATGCGCAGCAGCGTATAGCCAGCCAGGCTGAGATGCGCGAGCGCAGTGGCCAAGAACAACCCCTCAGGGCGCATCCAGCCCATCAGGCCGGCGGCCACCAGCGGACCGATCATCGTGCCGAAGCCATAAAGCAGCAGCAGGCCGCCCGACACTTTGACGAAGTCCTCCGATCGCGCATGGTCATTGGCATGCGCCACCGCGATCGAATAGAGCGTGTAGGCGAAGGCGCCGTAGGCGGCGGTGCAGACGATGACGAAGACGCCGGAGCGCGGTTCGAACAGGAAGATGGCGATGGCAAACAGCGCAGCGCCGCAGGCCGCGCCCGCCAGCACGAAACGACGGTCCGTCGTGTCGGAGAGCCGCCCGGCCGGAAGCTGCATGGCGGCGCCGGCGATGACCACGAGGCTCATCATCAGCGCGATCTCGGCTGTCGAGATGCCGATGCGCGCTCCATAGACGGCACCAAGTGTACCCCAGGCGCCGTTGGCGATGCCGATCAGCACGCAAGCGATCGCCGACACCGGCGAATTGACGTAGAGCCCCTTGACGTCAAGCGACACGTCCTGCAGCGGCTTGGGGTGAGACGCCGTCGAGACCGCCGTCGGGATCAGCGACAGGCAGAACAGAATGCCGGTGATCATGAACAGCGACGCCGATCTCACATCGCCGCCGGCAACGATCATCTGACCGCCCATGATCGAGGCATAGGTGACCATCATGTAGAGGCCGAAGACGGTGCCGCGGTTTTCGTTGGTGGCCTTCTCGTTGAGCCAGCTTTCGATGACCATGAAGGCGCCGGCCATGGTGAAGCCGGTGAAGGCGCGCAGCAGGATCCAGGTATATTCGTCGATGATCAGGCCGGTGAGCAGTGCGACGATCGCTCCCGATGCGGCAAAGGCGCCGAAAGCCCTGACATGACCGGCGCGGCGCACGATGCGTGGCGCAAAGAAGCAGCCGGTGACGAAGCCGCCGGCCCAAGCCGTGCCCATCAGGCCGAGCGATGCCGTCGAGAAGCCCTCCACCTGGCCACGCAGCGGCAACAGCAGACCGTGCAGTCCGGATGCCGCCAACAGGAACGCGGTGCCGCGCAGCAGCGAGAGGATCGGTCTGTAGCTTGCGAACATTTTTCAATCCGGCTGGGGTTTAGGGCACAAGTCTGGAGACAGCGGCATTCGGCTTTTCGGCGGCGTGCCCGAGCTTTTGGAATTACCCGCAGTAACTACCCGCGGCGAAACAGCGCCTCTGCCGCCGACTTGGTCGAGCCCTTGGTCTTGAGCTCGGCTTCCAGCCGGGCGATCTCGTCGCGCAGGATACCGATCCGTTCGGACAATTCATCGACGGAAAGCAGCGACAGATCCTGCCCGATCTCGTGCGGGCGCGCCTTCTTCTTGGGTTCGTCGTCGAAGATCGCCATCGTCGCTCCTCCGTGATTGCCCATTTGCCTGATTTGCCAATGAGCATACATAGGGCAAGGGTATGGATGCAAATGGCGGGCAAGAGCTGGCACGAGAAACCGGCGGAGCACGACGGGAAAATTCATGGCGAACGCACAGAAAATTCCGGCGAAGATGATGGCGATCGCCATATCGGAACCGGGCGGGCCGCGGGTGCTGAAACCGGAAACCCGCGACGTACCGGTTCCCGGTCCCGGCGAGATCCTGATCCGGGTGCGGGCCGCCGGCGTCAACCGGCCGGACGTGCAACAGCGCAAGGGCGCCTATCCGCCACCGCCGGGAGCGTCGGATCTGCCGGGCCTGGAAGCAGCAGGCGAAGTCGCTGCCCTTGGTGACGAGATATCGCGCTGGCGCGTCGGCGACCGGGTCTGTGCGCTGACGGCGGGCGGCGGCTATGCCGAATATGTCAGAGTGCACGCCGGCAGCGTGCTGCCGCTGCCCGCCGGCTTTACCTACACCGAAGCGGCGGCGCTGCCGGAAAACTACTTCACTGTTTGGCACAATGTCTTCGAGCGCGGCGGCCTGAAGAGCGGCGAGACACTGCTCGTGCATGGCGGCTCGTCGGGTATCGGCACCACGGCGATCCAGCTTGCTGCCGCTTTCGGCGCCTATGTCGTCACCACCGCCGGCAGCAAGGAGAAATGCGACGCCTGCCTCAAGCTCGGCGCCGACCGGGCGATCAACTACCGCGAGGAGGACTTCGTCGCCGCAGTCAAGGAGGCAACCGGCGGCAAGGGTGCCAATGTCATCCTCGACATGGTCGGCGGCGACTATGTGGCGCGAAACTATGAGGCTGCAGCCATGGAAGGCCGCATCGTCCAGATCGCGACGCAGGGCGGGGCAGTGGCGAGCGCCGATTTCTTCAAGATCATGGCCAAGCGGCTCGTGCACACAGGATCGCTGCTCAGGCCACGCACCGTGGAGTTCAAGGCGGCAGTTGCGGCTGCGCTCGAGGCGCAGGTTTGGCCGCTGCTCGGCACGCGCAAGGTTGCGCCGGTGATGGATACGATCTTCCCGCTCAAGGAAGCGTGGCGGGCGCATGAGCGGATGGAGGAGGGTGAGCACATCGGCAAGATTGTGCTCGATGTCGCCTGACGGCCCGCAAGCAGGCTGAACGAAAGCTTAATGGTGCAATGCAACAAACGCATTGCGGCCATGCAAAAGCGTCTGTTCAATTTTTCATCGCCGATGCCTATTTACGCGGCATCAAAACGATGGAGGACTATCATGAACCCGATCCGCGCTTTCCGTAACTGGCGCATGTACAACGAAACCGTGCGCGAACTGAACCGGCTGAATGCTCGTCAGCTCAACGACCTCGGCATCAACCGCGGCGACATCGAGAGAATCGCCCGCAAAGGGCTTTGATCTCGAGCACGATCCCGCTCGAAGACCGGGCGCCGCTTTTCGGCAACGCCGAGCCGCGGTTCGGGATCAAGCTTTAGAAGCCAGAGCCGCAGCAGACGGATTTCCGTCGCCGGTTCCGAGCCCGCCCGACCTTGGTCTGGCGGGCTTTGTCTTTTTGAAGGTTTCGACTGCATGGCGTCATCTGCCGACCCTTCGCGGTCTGCTGGTCGCGCTGCCGTGCCGTCCTTGACGCGCGCCTGCCAAAAACATTGCGAAACGGCGAGCGAGCGGTTATATAGACCGCGATTTTCCCATTTTGGTGGCTCTAAACCACCGCCCGCGCGGGAACGCGGGCGAACGAGAAGGATTTTTGTAATGGCCAATACGCTGCTGATGCCAAAGGCGACCGCCGTCTGGCTGGTTGACAACACAGCGCTTTCCTTCGAGCAGATTGCGCAGTTCTGCGGATTGCATCCGCTTGAGGTCAAGGCGATCGCCGACGGCGAGTCGGCGCAAGGCATCAAGGGCATGGACCCGATCATGACCGGCCAGCTCACTCGCGACGAGATCGCGCGCGCCGAGAAGGACGCCAACCACCGGCTGAAGCTCTCCGATCCCAAGGTGCGGGTGCCGGAATCCAAACGCAAGGGTCCGCGCTACACGCCGCTGTCGAAGCGCCAGGACCGGCCCAACGCCATCCTCTGGCTGGTGCGCAACCATCCCGAGCTCAAGGATGCGCAGATTGCCCGCCTTGTCGGCACAACGAAGTCGACGATCGACCAGATTCGCGACAGAAAGCACTGGAACTCCGCCAATCTCCAGCCGATGGATCCGGTGACGCTCGGCCTGACGTCGCAGATCGACCTCGATATGGAAATCAACCGCGCCTCGCGCGGCCGCGAGCAGGCGCAGCCGGTCGGCGATACGCTGCTGCCGGCCGCCTTGACCGAACGGCTGGTGCCGGCGCCCGAAAAGCCGAAGGACGAGGACCGCGAACTTGACGCCAACGCCGTCTTCGCCAAGCTTTCGGCGCTGAAGTCGAAGGACAAGGACGCCGACGAAGAGGAATAGGTCTGGCATCCAAAACTAAAAGCCCACTTTCAAGCGGGCTTTTTTTGTGATCTTCCGTGTCAGCTTCGCGCCGCCCGGTCCGGCGCCATGCCGTAATCCTCGCTGCGCTCCACCGCGCGATAGAAATCAGCGAGCTGCTTGCCGCGCTCCGGCTTGAAGGTGCGGCCGGCGATGACCACCGAGGCGATGCGGTCGATGCGGAAAGCGCGGAAATCGCCGCGCATCTCACACCAGGCGACCAAGGTCCACACCTTGCCCCAGAACCACAGGCCGAGCGGGCGGATGTCGCGCGCGGTGCTGCGGCCGGCCTCATCCGAATAGTCGATGGTCAGCACCTGACGTTTCTCGATGGACCGCTCGATCAGGTCGATGGCTTCGCGGGCGGCATCGCTTACCACCCACATCGGCGTGTGGATCTCGGTACGGGCGATGCGGTCCTTTTCGGCGTCGGGCAACACGGCGCCTATCTTGACCAGCGCCTCGTCGGCGGCTCGCGCCATGGCCGCGCCGCCAAAGGCGCGCACCATGCGGGCGCCGGCGACCAGCGCGACGATCTCGTCACGCGTGAACATCAGCGGCGGAAGATCGAAACCCTCCCTCATCATGTAGCCGACACCGGCCTCGCCGTCGATCGGCACGCCGGTCGACTGCAGGTCTGCGATGTCGCGATAGATCGTCCGCTCGGAAACCTCGAGCCACGTGCCCAGCTTCTGGGCGGTGACCAGACGACCACCACGCAGATGCTGCACGATCTGGAAGAGCCTGTCGGCGCGGCGCATCGTATGGTCCCTCGGCGTCTATCGTTCCAGCCCTTCGCGCTTGCGCTGCGCGGCGACGAAGGCCGCGCCGAAGGACAGTTTCCTCGTTGTCGGCGTGTTTGCGTCGACCACCCGCCAGAACGGCGCAAAGTCGCCCAGCGCCATGCCACGCTCAAGATCCTCGTTGGCGGCCTCGGCGACGGTGCGCAGATGATAGCCGATGGTGACCGGACATGTCATCTCGGCACCGTGCTCGATGGCGAGAGCGGTGCGCAAAGCGCGGATATTCATGTCCATGCCTTCGGGGATAGAGCGGATGAATGCATGGACCTGGCGAGCTGTAGGAACCAGCATCGGCTGGCCTTCGACGACGTCGCCGATGGTGCGTGGCGACGGTGTTATGCCGTTGATGCCAGGCGTGTTCAGCCTGTCGTTCCAGCTTTTCATCGATCGTCCTCTCGGCCATCCGGCTCCGGCGGCCATTGCACTATGGCACGAGCCTCCTGACACCATACTGTCAGGAGGCTTCAGCATGCCCATTTCAGCTCGTCGCCAGGTTGCATCCAAACGCCACGCGGAAAGCTTGCCTCAATTGCCGCCATTGCGGCGGTCGCCATACATGTCCGGCCAACCAATATCCTTGCGGATGTCCGCCGGCAGGGTGTTCATGAATCGCTGGGTGCGGATCTCATTGCGGATCGTCCGGATCTTGCCGACATAGTGCTGCACGCTACGCAGAATGGTAATACCGTTCATGGCTGGTCTCCTCTCTTTCGATGCAGGCACTATCGCACACCCCTGCTGACAGCAGTCTGTCAGGAGGGTGCGTCTCTCCTGACCGGCGTTCCGATTTGTCGACCGAAGTGATCAGGCAGTGCTGAAAAGAGGCCTGCTGCACTGGAAAGACGGCGATTCCGGAGCCGCTTTGACAGCCAGCCGCGATGCTGATCAAAGGCTGCATGTCGAAACTTCTCGCGCTCGTCATCATCGCCATGATGGTCATCCAGCTCATCAAGCCGCTTGGCTGGCCCGGGCTGAAGCGGCGCAGCGATTTCTGGAAGCTGGCGCTGCTGGCGATGGCGGCGATTTCGATTACGGCGGTGCTCGGGCACTGGACGTAGTGCGGGCGGCCCGCTACGCGACGCCCGGTTCGTTGGCGAGCACCAGGCTGACCAGATGTTCCGCCCAGGCTCGGTAGCCGGCTTCCGAAGCGTGAAATCCATCCGATGCGAAGCCGGCATCGGCATCCGTGATCGGCAGCCGGGGCGCCGGTATGGCGCCGCGTTCGAGGCAAAGGCGCTCGCCCATCCGGTTCATTTTGACGGCGCGGATTTCGAGGATCTTGCCGAGCAGCGGCGGCATTGCCGGAGCCCGGGTGAACTCCAGCACCGGCGACCACACGACGCGCGCTTCCGGCCATTTGGCGCGCAGCGCGTAGAGCAGGCCGCCAAACTCGCGCTTGAAGCGCGGTACCGAATGAAAATTCTTGGTGTCGTTGGTACCGATGGCCAGCACGATATGCGTCCACGGATCGGCCGATAGATTGGGCAGCACATGATCGCGGATCTGGCCAGAGGTTGCCGAGTTGAAGCCGGCCGCCCGCCAGCGCACGGTGCGGCCGGTGCGTTGCGCAATCAGAACTGCCAGTTGCGCGGCCAATCCGTTTTCGGAATTGCCGATGCCGACCGAGGCGGCGGAGGAATCGCCAAGCACCAGAACCGAGATTGCTGGCGCCAGGCCAGATATCTCGTGCATGACCGGACCTTGTGCCGGCAGCATGCGGGCGGTGCGGCGACGCACGCCAAGTCCTTGCCAGACATAAACCGGAAAGGCGAGCCAGGTGAGAAGGGTCGGAAAGCGCCGCATGGCAAGTCCCTTTTAGGGCATAGCGAACAGCACTTAGCGCATGTCGGGCCGAAGGCGAAAGACCTTGGGTGACCGCCCGTCGTCAATGGCAGCAGCTGTCCTGCATCTCGGGCGTATCCGCATATTCGTCGTGCAGCCGCACCCAGTCCACCAGGCTATGGTGGGGACCGGTTTCGTTGCGACCCTTCGGCGTCAGGTCGAGATAGTGATAGGCGCCGATCAGCGGATCGCCGCCTCTGGAGCGCGAGATAAAAGTCAGGAAGATGTCGCCTTTCTCGTCGCGATAGAACACGCTGGTGCCGGGAAGATCCTTCGATTGCCGCGCGCGCCGCTCGAAATTGTAGGTCGTGTCGCCGGCCGCGATCTGCTTGTCGGTGAATGACACCTGCATGTCGAAGTTGAAGTCCGAAGCGTACGACGACACCCAGTCGAATTTCCAGCCCATGCGCTGCTTGTAGGGCAGAAGCTCGGCCAGCGGCGCCCGCGCCACCACCACGAGCGAGACGTCGTGGTGCCTGAGATGCTGGTTGGCACCGTCAATGTGGTCGGCAAGGAACGAGCAGCCCTCGCAACGATAATCGGCGCCCGGCCCGAACATGAAATGGTAGACGATCAGCTGGCTGTTGCCGCCGAACAGGTCGGGCAGTTTCTTTGGCCCTTGCTCGGTCTCGAAGACATAGTCCTTGCGGATCTTCAGCCACGGCAATTCGCGGCGTTCGGCGGCGACGCGGTCGCGAAAGCGCGTCAATTCCTTTTCGCGCGCCAGATGCGCCTTGTGCGCCTGAAACCAGTCTTCCTGCGATACGGTCTTGTTGTTTGGCATAGGTCTGCTCCTCTTTTCACGGAGGACGATCGGCAGCGAGGAATGCCGACACAGAGCTGCATTTTTAGTTGCAGGAAATTACAGACCTTGCTGCTTTCAAACAAACCTGGGCACATGGCCCGGGTCGGAGGGAACGCAACCTGAATTCCGTCAGGCGGCTTGCTCCAGCGTCAGCTGCCATTGTCCAAGCGCTGCCAGATGGTTCATGTGGGCGCGATGGGCGAAGGCGGCCTGTGCGGCGGCGACGTTCGCTGCCTTGCCGCCCCAGGCCTTCTGCGGAGCGGCCTGCAAGGCGCGGCCGTAGGAGAAGGTCAGCTTCCACGGATGCGGGCCGATGGCGTTGATGGCATTGAGGTTGGCGGTCGCCTGCTCGTCCGTTTGTCCGCCTGACAGGAAGGCGATGCCTCCAATCGCGGCCGGCACCGTCTCGCGGAACAGTTTTATGGTCTTTTCGGCGACTTCCTCGGGGCTGCTGACCTTGCCCGATTTCTTGCCGGCCAGCACCATGTTCGGTTTCAGGATAGTGCCTTCGAGCACGACGCGGGCCGCATAGAGCTCGGTGTACAACTTTGTCAGTGTCGCCTTGCTGATCTCGTAGCAGGTGTCGATGTCGTGGGCGCCGTCCATCAGCACCTCCGGCTCGACGATCGGCACGATGCCGGCCTCCTGGCAAAGAGCGGCGTAACGGGCGAGCGCATGGGCGTTCGAGCCGATCGAGGTGGCGGAAGGCACGCCCTTGGCAACATCGATGTCGATCACCGCGCGCCATTTGGCGAAGCGGGCGCCGAGCTTGTAATAGTCGGCAAGGCGTTCGCGCAGGCCGTCCAGGCCCTCGGTGATGGTGTCGCCGGGAAAGCCGGCCAGCGGCTTGGCGCCGGCGTCGACCTTGATGCCGGGGATAGCGCCTGATGCCTTGATGATGTCGACCAGCGGTGTGCCGTCGGCGGCCTTCTGGTGAATGGTCTCGTCGTAGAGGATGACGCCGGAAATGTACTTGGTCATTGCATCGCTGGCGCGGAACATCATCTCGCGATAGTCGCGGCGACTGTCGGCGGTCGACTCGACACCGATGACGTCGAAGCGCTTCTTGATGGTGCCGGAGCTCTCGTCGGCAGCCAGCAGGCCTTTGCCATTGGCCACCATCGCGGCAGCAATGTCCTCGAGACGTTCGCTCATCGTGCTTCTCCTGAAAGAATTGATCCGTGCCCAGCAGACCACCAGAGCAACGCAGGTTCAAGTCGAACAATTTCACCGGGTAGGCGCGAATCGATTGAAAGTCGCGGGCGCCCTCTTTCGCGCTGTTATTGCTGCCGCGCTCAGCGCTTCAAGATGTCGACGCCGGGCAAGGGCTTGCCTTCCATCCACTCCAGGAAAGCGCCGCCAGCCGTCGAGACATAGGTGAAGTCGTCGGCAACGCCGGCATGGTTGAGCGCCGCCACCGTATCGCCGCCGCCGGCGACCGAGATCAGTCTGCCGGCCCTGGTGCGCGCTGCCGCGTGCCTGGCCGTCGCCACCGTTGCGTGGTCGAATGGCTCGATCTCGAAGGCGCCGAGCGGCCCGTTCCAGACCAGCGTCGCGGCGCGGTCGATCCATTCGGCAATGGTTTTCACGGTCTTTGCGCCGACGTCGAGGATCATGCCGTCGGCCGGCACGTCTGCTATGGCGACGGTCTCGCTGGCGGCGCCGGCCTTGAACTCCCTGGCGACAACGCCGTCGGCGGGCAGGATGATGGCGCAGCCGGCCTCGGCCGCCTCGATCATGATCTGCTTGGCGGTGGTCGCGAGATCACGCTCGCACAAGGATTTCCCGACATCGGTGCCGCGTGCCGCGAGAAACGTGTTGGCCATGCCGCCGCCGATGACCAGCGCGTCGACCTTCTTCACCAGGTTCATCAACAGGTCGATCTTGGTCGAGACCTTGGCGCCGCCGACGATGGCGACAACCGGACGGACGGGATTTCCAAGACCCTTTTCCAACGCGTCGAGCTCGGCCTGCATGGTGCGGCCGGCGAAGGAAGGCTGCACATGCGCCAACCCTTCCGTCGACGAGTGGGCGCGGTGCGCAGCGGAGAAGGCGTCGTTGACGAAAATGTCGCCGTTGGCGGCGAGCTTTTCGGTGAAGGCCGGATCGTTCTGCTCCTCGCCCTTATGGAAGCGGGTGTTCTCGAGCAGCAGCACGTCGCCATTATTCATGGCAGCAATGGCATTTCCCGCCTTGTCGCCGATGCAGTCGGCGGCAAAGCCAACCGGGCGGCCGAGCACTTCCGCCGTCGCCTTGGCGATCGGCTCGAGCGAGAATTCCGCCGCCGGTCCATCCTTCGGCCGGCCGAAATGGGCAAGCAGGATGACCTTGGCGCCCTTGCCGGAGAGCTCGGCAATGGTCGGCGCAATGCGCTCGATGCGGGTGGCGTCGGTGACCTTGCCCTCGGCGACGGGAACGTTGAGGTCGACACGCACCAGCACACGCTTGCCGCTGATATTGCCGATGTCGTCCAGTGTCTTGAAGCCGGCCATGCTGATCCCTTTCGCGAAAAATCGCGGGGACCTTACCCCGCATCGACGACGATGCAAGACCTGCCTAACGGTTCACCGAAAATATGATTCACGTATCGAGGACGAAGTGCCCACGGGGAGCGAGATGGGCAGCAATGGCGCAAAACGCACCGACATATGGCTTTATCGGTTGCGCACCACGATGCAGGCGCCGCCGACGCTTTGCAGCTTGTCGCAGATTGTGTCGGCCTTGGCTCTGCTATCGGCGCCGATCCGCACGGCATAGATGCCGCGCCTGCCGATCGGTGTGCGGACCCGGCTGACCACCGGATCGTGGCCGGCAAGCAGTGCCGGGAACCGGCTTTTCACTCTCAGCCACTGGTTGAGCGCCGCGGCGCGGCGAAAATTGCCGGCCACCTGCACGCCCCACGGCTTGATGTTGATCGACGACATCGGCACGGTTCTGGACATGATCACCGGCAGCTCGCGGCAAGCGGCAGCGAAACTCGCCTTCTTGTCGAGCGGCCGGATGACGCCGGCGTAGGCGGTATTGGTGAAGTTGTCGGCCGGCTCGCCCATGACGTCCAGAACGTAGCTTTCGGTCTCCATCGGCAAGAAGCCGCCGGAATTCAGCCAGCGCGTCACCCGGCTCTCGCCGGCATTGTAGGCTGCGGCGGCGAGGCCGAGATTGCCGAAACCGGATTTCATTTCGGCGAGGTATTTTGCCGAGGCCGGGATCGCCTGTTCGATGTCGAAGGAATTGGCGAGCCCGCGCATCTTGGCGGTACCCGGCATGAATTGGGCGATACCCTCAGCGCCGACGGGGCTGACCGCATTGGGATCGAAACGGCTTTCCTTCCAGATCAGCCGGGCAAAGAAATCCCGGGGCAGCCCGTTCTGGTCGGCATGCGTCTCGATCAGGTTGCAAACCTGGTCGATCAGCTTCTTTTTGGCGGGCCGTGGTGGATCGGCCTGAACGGCTGTCGCCCAGATCAGCCCGCAAATGACAACCAGCGCCGCGCCCAGCAAACGCCGCATCGAACTACTCCGCCGCGGCTTTGTCGTGCTGCCCGAACCGCCGTTCGATATAGTCGGCGACCATCTTCTCGAAATCCGCGGCAATCGATGGGCCGCGCAGGGTCGCCGCCTTCTTGCCGTCGACGAACACCGGGGCGGTCGGTGTCTCACCGGTGCCGGGCAGCGAAATGCCGATATCGGCATGTTTGGATTCGCCCGGACCGTTGACGATGCAACCCATCACCGCGACCTTGAGGTTCTCGACGCCGGGATATTGTTCGCGCCACACCGGCATGTTCTTGCGCAGGTCGGCCTGGATGTTCTGGGCAAGCTCCTGGAACACGGTCGAGGTTGTGCGGCCGCAGCCCGGGCAGGCGGCGACGATCGGCACGAACTGCCGGAAGCCCATGGTCTGCAACAGTTCCTGCGACACCTGCACCTCGCGCGTGCGGTCGCCGTTCGGCTCCGGCGTCAGCGAGATGCGGATGGTGTCGCCAATGCCTTGCTGGAGCAGGATGCCCATGGCAGCGGACGAGGCGACGATGCCTTTCGAGCCCATGCCGGCCTCTGTCAGGCCGAGGTGCAGCGCATGGTCGGATCGGGTGGCAAGCTCGGTGTAGACGGCGATCAGATCCTGCACGCCGCTGACCTTGGCCGACAGGATGATTTTCTCGCGCGCAAGGCCGATCTCTTCGGCCATTCCGGCCGACAGGATCGCCGATTGCACGATTGCCTCGCGCGTCACTTCCTGCGCCGTCAGCGGAAAGCCCTGGGCCTGGTTGTCGTCCATCAGCCGGGTCAGCAGCTCCTGGTCAAGCGAACCCCAATTGACGCCGATGCGCACCGGTTTGTCGTATTTGATCGCCATCTCGACGATCGCCGCGAACTGCCGGTCTTTCTTGTCCTTGAAGCCGACATTGCCGGGATTGATACGGTATTTGGCCAGTGCCTCGGCACAGGCCGGGTGGTCGGCCAGGAGCTTGTGGCCGATATAGTGGAAATCGCCGACCAGCGGCACGTCGATGCCGAGCCGTTCCAGCCGCTCGCGGATGGCCGGTACGGCCGCAGCGCTTTCGTCGCGATCGACGGTTATGCGCACGATCTCGGAGCCGGCACGATGCAGCGCCGCCACTTGCGCGACCGTCTGGTCGACATCGGCCGTATCGGTGTTGGTCATTGACTGGACGACGACCGGCGCGCCGCCGCCGACCATCACGCCGCCGACATCGACACCGACCGACCTGCGGCGTGGGAAGGGTGAGGAAAAATATCCGGTCATGCCGGCTGCCTTTAATCTTGAAGGTCCGGGCATGAGGTGGAGGAGCAAAGATGGCTTGTCAATGGCGACTGGCGCGCAGGCCCAGCAAATCGGAAACAACAAGATGGCAGCTTACCGCAAATCCATGGGCGTTTCCGGCAGCATAGAGACATGCCACCGGAAAGATCGCGCGCCGGGTGGCGCTTCTAGTCCTGGAAGGGTTTCAGTGGGTCGTCGGTTTCGCCTTCAGTTTTTCAATCTCGTCCTTGAGCGCCAGCTTGCGCCGCTTGAGATTCACGATTTCGAGGTCGTCTACCGATGGATGGGTCATCGCATCGTCGATTTCCCGTTCGATGTCGCCGTGTTTCCGCTGCAGCTCATCAAGATGGGATGCAAGAGACATGATTGGTTCTCCCTTTCATGGTTTCCTCGGATTGCAGCCGTCATGGCACGTCCACCGCAGGCTCGCTTCTATGACGGCATAATGACAGTGTGCCACCATCGCGCACCGATGTCGAATGCTGCGTGGTAGCATTCCACGCCAATATGAAATGTGATATGGGCTGCGCGCCGGTGCAAGAAGACCCGGTCCCGCCCAATCAGGCCCATAGTTTGGGCGCCGCAGACGTGCAGACGGTAAAAATGTCCGATCAGGAACAGGCAGATATCCGCCTCGAATATTCCCGGCTGAAGCAGGAACACGCCGATTTCGACGCGGCCATCAATGCGATGATCGCCATGAATTGCGACCCGCTGCAGATCCAGCGCATGAAGAAAAAGAAGCTTTTCCTGAAGGACAGGCTGATGGCGCTGGAAGACAAGATCATTCCAGACATTATTGCTTGAACGAACGCCATTGTTTGAACGAACGCCGGCGGGGCCTGCTGGAAAAGCGGTTATGCCGCGATCGAAAGCCGTGCGGCGCGCTCGCGCAACAACGCTATCAGGTTGTCGGTCTTTTC
The DNA here is from genome assembly GCF_040319155.1 of Mesorhizobium sp. M0954. Lineage (NCBI taxonomy): Bacteria > Pseudomonadati > Pseudomonadota > Alphaproteobacteria > Hyphomicrobiales > Phyllobacteriaceae > Mesorhizobium > Mesorhizobium sp. M0954. Next base: position 13,637 of record NZ_JAMYNR010000016.1, read on the forward strand.
GGTCGAGGTATCGATCGGAACCACCAGGCACATCGTCGCCTCGACCCTGCCCGGCGCTGAAAAGACCGGCGCGGCCAGGCATTTGGTGTAGGCATCGACTAGGCCGGAGGTGATGCAGTAGCCGGCCGACTTGGCGACGGCGATGTCGGCTATGAAATCGTCGAGACGCAACCTGCGGCCGTCCGGCAGCACGAGATCGTCCTCGGAGACCATATCCTCAATCGCTGCCCTGTCGAAGCCGGCGAGGAGCAGCCGCCCGGAAGCTGTCCAGGGAAGCGGTATTTGCAGACCGGTCGCCGAGCTGATCCGGAATGGCCTCGTCCCCGGGCTTGAATGGACGATGGTGTAGCGGCCGCTTTGCAGCATGCACAACTCCGAGGTCTCGCCGGTCTCGCGTGACAGATGGTCGACTTCCTGGCGCCCTCGCCTGAGCAGGTCGTTGCCCCGCACATAGTCCATTCCGTAGAGATAGAGCTTCTTTCCGAAATAGACCCGATTGCCGTCTCCGGCCATTTCCAGCAGGCCTGCGTCGACCAGCGAGCGCACAAGCGTATAAGTCGTCGAACGCGGCGCGTTTACCCCCTTGGCAAGATCGCCGACGCCGATCGCGCGCTGGGTCGTGTGGAGAAACTCCAAAATCTGGAGAACCCGGTTGAGACCCTTCTCCCGAGAGCCCGAGTGCTTGTCTTCGTCCAGACTGACGTCCGGTCGAGCGGCCAAGGCATTGCCATCTTGCATTATCGATCCCTGATGTTAATCTGTCTTGTACAGAGTACAGGCGTCTCTTGTAAGGGACAATGATGTCAGTTGCAACCGATGCCTGTACTGCTGGTCCAAAGGGGAACTCAACACGAAAGGAGGTCGCCGTGAACGACACATCCAAAAGGCGTGAATTTCTGAAACTGGGAATGGCCGGGCTTGCAACGGCCGGAGTGATGACCGCCGCTACCGCGGTCGACGTTCAGAAAGCGGCGGCCCAGGCAGCGCCGGACAGCCTGCTGCGCACCGTCCTCGAGCGCGGCAAGGTAATCGTCGGCACCGGCAGCACCAACGCGCCCTGGCATTTCGAGAACGACGCCGGCGAACTGGTGGGCATGGACATCACCATGGGTCGCATTCTCGCCAAGGGGCTTTTCGACGATCCGACCAAAGTGGAATTCGTCATGCAGGATCCGGCTCAGCGCATTCCGAACGTGACCACCAACAAGGTCGACATCACCATCCAGTTCATGACCATGACCGCCCAGCGCTCGCAGCTGATCCACTTCTCCCGACCCTACTACGTCGAAGGCATCGCCTTGCTGACCCTTCCGAACGCCGAAAACAAGACCTTCGACAAGCTGCTTGCCGGCGGTTCGGCGACGCGGATTTCCATCCTGCAAAATGTCGATGCCGAGGCTAACGTACATATCGTCCTGCCGGAGTCGCAGGTGATGCAGATAGACACGCAGGCCAACGTGCTGCAGGCCTTGGAAGCGAAGCGCGTCGACGCCGCCGCGGTCGATCTGTCAACGGTGCGCTGGCTCGCCTCGCGCAATCCGGATAAGTACTTCGATGCCGGCAAGAGCTGGTTCTCGATGCTTTATGGTGCCGCGCTGCGGCAGGGCGACCTCGACTGGCTGACCTTCGTCAACCAGACCTTCACCATCGCCATGTTCGGCCATGAAACGGCACTCTACGACGCTGCGTTCAAGGATTATTTCGGACAGGAGCCGCCGGCGCGCCATCCCGGTTTTCCGGTCATTTGATGCAAGCAGGCGGAAGGACAACGTCCTTCCGCCTTCTCTCATCACAGCCCTCCATGACGAGGACGCATGGGTTATACTCTCAACTTCAACCTTATCTGGCGGCATTTCGACAAGCTCTGGGGCGGACTGCTGCTAAGCCTCGAACTGGCCGTCATCTCGATTGCGATCGGCATCGTCATCGGGCTCGTTCTGGCGGTCTGGTACGTGTCGGCCGGACGTGCGGTGCGGACCATCATCGCGGGGTATGTCGAGTTCATCCGCAACGTGCCGCTGATCCTGCTCGTCTATCTGGTCTTCTACGGCTTGCCGACGGTGGTCGACATTGCCTACAGCGCGCAAACCTCATTCATTGCCACGCTGTCGCTCTACAGCGGCGCCTACCTGGTCGAGGTGTTTCGCTCGGGGCTCGAGGCGGTGCCGCGCGGTCAGCTCGACGCCGGCAAGGCAATCGGCCTGACACCATGGCAAAGGCTGCTCGATGTGCGCCTGCCGACGATGCTGCGCATAACCCTGCCGGCGCTTTCCAACACATTCATATCGCTCTTCAAGGATACGTCCGTGGCGTCGGTCATCTCGGTACCCGAACTCACCTATGGCGCCCAGTGGATCAACTTCAACACGTTCCGCATTGTCGAAGTCTATCTGGTGGTGACGGCAATGTACCTGTTGACCGGCTACACGCTGCTTTTCGCGCTGCGGCTCGTCGAGCGCCGGTTCAAGGCGGCGCGCTGACATGCTGAGCCAGATCATCTACGCCTTGCCGTTCCTCGCCGAAGGCTTTGCCGTAACCTTGTGGGTGTCGCTGCTGGTCGTGGTGTTATCGCTCATCGCCGGCGTGCTGATGGGTGTCGGCCTTGTCTATGGTCCTTCTCCGCTGCGCTGGGCAGTGCGCATCTTCAGCGACACCATCCGCGGCATTCCGATCCTGGTGCTGATCTTCTTCGTCTATTACGGCCTGCCCGCGGTGGGGCTGCATCTGGAATCCTTTTGGGCGGCCGTGTTCGCCCTCACCCTCTTCAAGACCGCACAGGTGGTCGAATATCTCAGGGGCGCCGTTGGCTCGATTCCCAAGGGTCAGTCCGAGGCGGCGCTGGCGATCGGACTGACCTTTCGCCAGCGGCTGGCCTACGTCATTTTTCCGCAGGCGTTCAGGCGTTTCCTGCCACCCTGGATCAATGGCGTCACCGACGCGGTAAAGGGTAGCGCGCTGGTCTCGCTGCTCGGCATCACCGACCTCATGCAGGCTATCAACCAGGTCATCGGCCGCACCTATGAGGCGATGCCGCTCTACATTCTCGGTGCGCTCGTCTACTTCGCCGTCAACTACGCCCTCTCCTTGGCCAGCCGGCGCCTGGAGCGGCGTTTCTCCTTCATCCGGGAATAGCACGATGTCCAATGCCTCGCACCAGAATCCGGCACTTCTCGATGTCACCGAGGTTTCCAAAGCCTTTGGATCCGTCGAGGTCCTGCGCTCCGTCAGCCTGCAAGTGACACGCGGCGAGGTCGTGACTGTCATCGGCCCCTCCGGCAGCGGCAAGACCACGCTGCTGCGCTGCGTCAACTTCCTGGAGAGCTACGACAGCGGCTCGATCCGTATCGACGGCAAAGAAGTCGGCTATCGCGAGACGGGAACGCGCCAGCGACGCAGCGAGCGCGACCTGGCGGCGATGCGAGCCGAGACCGGAATGGTGTTCCAGAGCTTCAATCTGTTTCCGCATTTGACTGCGGCCGGCAACATCATGCTTGGCCTGCGCAAGGTGCGCGGCAAGAGCAATGCCGAGGCCCGCACCATTGCCGAGCACTGGCTCGGCCGCGTAGGCCTCGCCCACAAAGCCGACAGTCTCCCGGCCGAGCTTTCCGGCGGCCAGCAGCAGCGCGTCGGCATCGCCCGCGCCGTGGCGATGGAGCCGAAGATATTGCTTCTCGACGAGATAACCTCGGCGCTCGACCCCGAACTGGTTGGCGAGGTGCTCGAGGTCGTGCGCAGCCTCGCCGAAGACGGCATGACGATGCTGATGGTCACGCACGAAATGGCTTTTGCACGCGACGCATCGAGCCGCATCGTTTTCATGGCGGATGGCGGCGTCAGTGCGGTCGGACCACCCGCCGAGATTCTGGCGGCGGGGTTCGACAATGAACGTCTTCGCAGTTTCCTGGCGCGGTTTCGCGCCTCGCATTTTTGACATCGGACGGCGAAAGCTGTCGCAAGGAGCTTGTATGACGCCTTACATCCGGCTCGCGGAATTGGGCCTGACACTGCCCGAGCCGCCGAAGCCCATCGCCAACTTCGTCACCTATGCCGAGAGCGGACGGCTGATCTTCCTCTCCGGCCAGGGGCCGTTGCGCGCCGATGGCGCGCTCTGCACCGGCAAGGTCGGAGAGGATGTCAGCGTTGAAGAGGCCTACGGGCATGCGCGTCTGACCGGCCTGAACCTGCTCGCCGTCATGCACGCGGCGGCCGGCGACCTCGGCCGCATCGTGCGCGTCGTCAAGCTGCTTGGCTTTGTCAATGCGACGCCGACATTCAGCGAGCACCCCAAGGTGGTGAACGGCTGTTCCGATCTTTTCGCGGCCGTCTTTGATACGCTTGGCGGACATGCCCGTTCCGCGATCGGTGTCGGCTCGCTGCCGGGCAACATCACAGTTGAAATCGAGGCGGTCGTCGAGATCGCCGCCTGAAATCTTAAACAGGATCTACAGAGATGACGACCTATGCCGCTGACCGTTCCAACACGACAATCCGCGAACGGCTTGGCCTTCGCCCAATCATCAATGTCTCCGGCACGATGACGGCACTCGGTGCTTCGATCATCGTGCCAGAAGCGATTGCCGCAATGTCGGAAATGGCCTCGCAATGGGTCGAGATGGACGATCTGCAGCGCGCCGCAAGTAGGGTGATTGCACGCCTTACCGGCGGCGAGGCCGGCTTCATCACCGCATGCTGCGCCAGCGGCATAACAATGGCGATTGCCGGCGCGATGACCGGGACCAGCCTTCTTGCGATCGAGCGGCTGCCGGACGACACCGAGGGCCTCAAATCGGAGGTCATCGTTCAGCTTGGTCACATCGTCAATTATGGCGCGCCGATCGACCAGTCGATCCGGCTTGCCGGAGCCAAGGCAGTGCCTGCCGGCACGGTCAGCGTCACCCAGGATTATCATGTTGCCGAGGCGATCCGGGACCGGACGGCGGCAGCCCTCTACGTCGTTGCGCACCACACCGTGCAATACGGCATGCTCTCGCTTGAGGAGTTCTGCGAGATTTGCCACGCCAAGGGCGTGCCGGTGATCGTCGACGCCGCCTCGGAATACGATTTGCGTGGCTTTCTGGCGCGCGGCGCCGACATTGTTGTCTACAGCGGGCACAAATTTCTCTCAGGGCCGACAAGCGGCATCGTTGCCGGCCGCAAGGATCTGGTACGGGCCGCCTATCTCCAGAACCGCGGCGTTGCGCGCGCCATGAAGGTCGGCAAGGAGAGCATTGCCGGCACTATGGCGGCCCTAGAAGCCTGGGAGCGGCGCGACCATGCCGGCATTCGCCAGCGGGAAGAAGCCGCACTGCATCTGTGGCAAACCGCATTGCAGGGCCTGCCTGGCATCGAGGCGCGTATCATTCCAGATCCGACCGGAAATCCTCTCGACCGCCTGCAGGTGTTTGTTGCGCCGGAAAGCCGCTTCACCGCCGCCGGCCTCGCCTCGGCGCTTGCGGCGGGTTCGCCGCCCGTGATCGTGCGCAACCACGAGGTCGAGCGCGGTCACTGCTTCCTTGATCCGTGCAATCTCCATCCCGGCGAGGCGGAGATCGTTGCCGAACGCCTGCGGGCGGTGTTGAGTGCTGCCGATCGGCCCGCGGATGCGATGAAACCCGCTCGCAAGCAGTCCGCCGGAGCGCTGCGCTGGCCGGACTAGACATCGCCAGGGCGTGGTCGAGCCAGTGCCTTCCAGCGCCGGCTTCGCATCGGGCCAGTGCGCCATCACGGCAGTGTGAATGAACTTTTAGTCTTCGGGCGGAATAAACCACCCCGCCCATTGGTCTCCCAAACAGACGCCATTTCCGGCGTGCAGGAGACCGGTATGACCCACCACCACGACAATGAAGCTGACGGCATCAGCCGCCGTCATGCACTGGAATGCATGATCTGGGCCGGCACGGGAGTGCTGTGGACAATTTCGGCCGGCGTGCCGGCTTCGCTCAGCCTGCTGGGTGCGTCGCAAGCCGCCGAGGCCTTGGCCACCGGCTTCACCTTCCTCCAGATCTCCGACAGCCACATCGGCTTCGACAAGGCTGCCAACCCGCAGGCCATCGACACGCTGAAGGAGGCCATCGGCAAGATCCAGGCGTTGCCGCAAAAGCCCGCTTTCATGATCCACACCGGCGACATCACCCATTTGTCGAAAGTCGCGCAGTTCGACAACGCTGCCCAGATCATCGGCGGCGCAGGCTTCGACGTGCATTATGTGCCCGGTGAGCACGACCTGATCGATGACGGCAATGGCCAGGCCTATCTCGACCGCTACGGCAAGGGCACCAAGGGCGCTGGCTGGTATTCGTTCGACCAGAACGGCGTCCATTTCATCGGCCTGGTCAACGTCGTCAACCTGAAGGCTGGCGGGCTGGGCAATCTCGGCGCCGACCAGTTGGCATGGTTGGCCGATGATCTGAAGGCGGTCACCGCCTCGACGCCAATCGTCGTCTTTGCCCACATCCCGCTATGGGCTGTTTATCCCGAATGGGGCTGGGGCACCGACGACGCGGCGCAGGCCTTGGCCCTGCTCAAGCGCTTCGGCTCTGTCACCGTACTCAACGGCCATATCCACCAGATCATGCAGAAGGTCGAAGGCAACGTTACCTTTCATACCGCGCGCTCGACCGCTTTCCCGCAACCGGCGCCGGGCACCGCAGCCTCACCCGGGCCGATGACGGTACCTGCCGGCCAGTTGCGCAGCCTGCTCGGCACAAGCAGCGTGACAGTCACGCAAGGCGGGCAGGACCTCGCCATCATCGACAGCACGCTGGCCTGAGGGGAAATGCGATGATCCGCTTCCCATCCCGCGTCTTGGTCGTATCCCCTGTCACGTTCGGTTTGGCGGCGATCCTGACAATGGTTGCCATGCCACTGAACGCAGCAGGCCAGCCAATGGTCAAGATCGAGAACTTTGCCTTCACGCCGGCGGTGCTGACGGTAAAGCAGGGCACTACCGTGACCTTCGAGAATGACGACGACATCCCGCATCTGGTGGTCGCCAACGATGCCTCGTTTCGCTCCAAGGCGCTTGACACCGGTGACACATACGCCTTCACCTTCACCAAAGTGGGCGACTATGCCTATTTCTGCGGGCTTCACCCGCACATGCAGGGCAGGATCACCGTCGCTCCATGAGGATTTTCGGAAGGTTCTGCCCGGGATGCCGGGCGATGCGACGGTGTTGAACCAAGAGGCCGCGACCGAGCGCTTTCGCGAGGTGGTTCTGCCCCATCTCGCGGATGCGCTTGCGCTTGCCCGCTGGCTGACCGGCAACGCCGCCGACGCGGAGGATGTGGTGCAGGAGGCCTGTTTGAAGGCGCATGCGGGCATCGCCGGCTATGCCGGCGGCAATGCGCGCGCCTGGCTGCTGGCGATCGTGCGCAACGCCTCTTACTCCTGGCTGGCGCGCAACCGGCCGCGCAGTATCGTCGCCGTCGGCGACCTGAGCGACCTCGATGACATGACGGCTGCATATGGCGCCGGCCTGCCGGATACGGATAGTCCTGAGGCAAGCCTGATCGCCAAGGCCGACACGGCCGCACTCGAGGCGGCGATCGCCGCGCTGCCGCACCAATTTCGCGAGACTGTGGTGCTGCGCGACATCAACGGCCTCAGCTATCGCGAGATCGCGACGCTGCTTGGCGTGCCGCTAGGCACGGTGATGTCGCGGCTGGCGAGAGCGCGCGGTCTGCTGATATCCCAACTTGGGAGGGCGCCATGAGCGCGCACAACGATGGACTGCCCGATGACCCGGCGGGCGTGGAACTGATGATCCATGCCTTGGTCGATGGCGAGCTCGACGCAGCGGCAGCATTGGCGGTCGAGCGGCGCATTGCCGCCGATCCGGCGCTCGCGGCCGAGCATGCCCGCATCGTGGCGCTGCAGTCCGCTGTCGGCAGGCTGGCGCTGCCACAGGTCAGCGACGCCCTCAATGCGCGCATCGCGGCGATCGGCGCGACTGGCGAGGCACAGGCTCGGCCGGCGCCGACGCGGCCGCCGCAAACCGTGCCAACCCACATGCGGCCAACCCAAACGCGGCCGGGCCGCTTCGGCGCGTTCGACTGGCGCGCAATGGCGGCATCGATCCTCGTCACCGCCGTGCTGGCCAGCGGCGTGACGCAATGGGTGATGCTCAGCGGGGCGCCCGACAGCTTTGCCGCCGCAGTCGCCAGCGGCCATCGCCGCAGCCTGCTGGCAGCCAGCCCCGTGGACGTCGTCTCGTCGGACCGGCACACGGTCAAACCCTGGCTGGATGGCAGGGTCGGCCTGTCGCCGCCGGCACCTGACCTTGCCAGTGACGGCTTCGCGTTGCTCGGCGGCCGGGTCGAGGTGATCGCCGACCAGCCAGTGCCGGCACTGGTCTACAGGCACCGCGAGCACCTGATCACTCTCGTCGCGGCGCCCGAGGAAACCGGCTCGACAACCGCGCCGGTCGATCTTTCTACCGGTGGCTTCTCGCTGGTGCACTGGAGCGACAGCGCCTTTTCCTATTGGGCGATTTCCGATACCGAACGGCCCGAGCTCGACGATTTCGTCACGCGTTTCCGGGCGGCAGCCGCCCGGTGAAGCGACCGTGCCGGCGCAGTGACAGAAACCGTGGAAGCGGCCACCCGTTTCGGGTAGTCTCTCAGTTCGAATTTGCCGCGGCGTCAATCGTCGTCAACCAACTGTCGCTCGACGCGCCGAACTCCTATATGCCGTACAAAACAATTGAGGGATAATGAATAACGAGAGTTTTGCTATCAGGGATGATTTTTCGGACGATTTGGAAGTTCGTTTGGGAAATAATGGTCTGCGGTTCGTCATCACTGATACGTTGCCTTGGACAGATGACGAGGCGATAACTGCGCATCTCGAAAGCATATCGGCGAGAGTGGACTCCTACTTGCAGATTGCAACAAGCGATCAATTTCGCCAGAGATATCCAGAAACCCCGCCAGACAAGGTTTCGATTGTGCTTCGATTCCGCTACGAGCCCGCTCCAACTGCGGAGCCGACTTTGTCTGGGATGTCAAAAAGGCTCGCAACCGATGGCATACGCTTCCGTTACGGGATGGCTTCGGAATATCGGAGAGATCGTAGCTGCGGTGAAATTTCAAACTGAGACACTACCCGTTTCGGGCCATCCTTGCTGTTCCACCCGAATTCCGCTAATGCGCGCCTTTGTCGCCGGGGAGCAGAAGCTTGGACGATCATCGCGCCGACGTCGCCATTATCATGGGCAGCCAGTCCGACTGGGCGACGATGCGCCACGCCGCCGAAACGCTGGAGGCGCTTGGCATCCCGCATAAGCGGCTGATCGTCTCGGCCCACCGCACGCCCGACCGGCTCTATGACTTCGCCAAGGGCGCCAAGGCGGCCGGCTACAAGGTGATCATCGCCGGTGCCGGCGGTGCGGCGCATCTGCCCGGCATGACGGCGGCTATGACGCCGCTGCCGGTGTTCGGCGTGCCGGTGGAATCAAAGACGCTGTCGGGCCAGGACTCGCTGCTATCAATCGTGCAGATGCCGGCCGGCATTCCGGTCGGCACTTTGGCCATCGGCAAGGCCGGCGCCGCCAACGCTGCCCTTCTGGCCGCCGCGGTGCTGGCGCTGAGCGACGAAAAGCTCGCCGCCCGGCTGGATAGCTGGCGCGCCGCGCAGACCGCCAAGGTGGCCGCCGAGCCTACGGACGCGCCGTGAGCCTGCCGGCGGGATCGAGCATCGGCATCATCGGCGGCGGCCAGCTTGGCCGCATGCTGGCGATGGCCGCGGCCCGCCTCGGCTACCGCATCGTCGTGCTGGAGCCGCAGCCGGATTGCCCGGCGGCACAGGTCGCCAACCGGCAGATCGTCGCCGCCTATGACGACGCGGCCGCGCTTAGCGAGCTGGCTGCGGCCAGTGCCGTCGTTACTTATGAATTCGAGAACGTACCGGTCGCGGCCGCCGCGGCACTTGCCTCTACGGTGCCGGTCTATCCGCCGGCACGCGCACTGGAAGTGGCGCAGGACCGGCTGGCGGAAAAGAAATTCCTCAACGGCATCGGCATACCGACCGCGGATTTCAGCCCCGTCGACAATGACGAGGAACTGACGGCTGCGCTGAAACAGTTCAACGGCAGCGGAATATTGAAGACGCGCCGCATGGGCTATGACGGCAAGGGCCAGCGTGTCTTCCGCAACATGGAAACAGGCGGCTTTGCCGGCACTTGCGAGGCGATGGGCAACGTGCCGTTGATCCTGGAATCCTTCGTCACCTTCGAGCGCGAGATTTCGGTGATCGCCGCGCGCGGCAGCGACGGCTCGCTCGCCGCCTACGATCCAGCGTGGAATGTCCATCGCAACGGTATTCTTCACAGCTCGACGCTGCCGGGCGGAGTAAAATCCGAGACGGCGGCTGCGGCTCAAACGGCGGCGGCAGAGATCCTTGCAGCGCTCGACTATGTCGGCGTCATCGGCGTCGAATTCTTTGTCCTTGCCGACGGTTCGCTGTTGGCCAACGAGATAGCGCCGCGCGTCCACAATTCCGGCCACTGGACGGAGGCCGCCTGCACCATCTCGCAATTCGAGCAGCACATCCGCGCCGTCGCGGGCCTGCCGCTGGGAAATCCCGCCCGGCAGTTCGACTGCGTCATGGAAAACCTGATCGGCGACGATGTCAGGCGCGTTCCTGAGCTGCTCGCCGAGCCCGATCTGATGCTGCACCTCTATGGCAAGGCCGAGGCGCGGCCCGGCCGCAAGATGGGCCATTTTACGCGCGTGAGCCGCCGCAGCTAGAGCATGATCCCGAACCGAAGGTCCGCGCTAGCGAAAAGTGGAATCCGGATTTCGGAAAAGATCATGCTCAAACACAACGTTAGAACCTACGCTTACTGGATTTCGCCGCTCTCGTCCTCGTCGGGGCTGGCGCAGCTAACATCGCCTTCCGCGCAGGTCGAATCGGCGGTGAGCTGCTTGGTGCGATCGTCGGTCAGCCGCGTCAGGCATTCCGATATCAGCATCGGATAGATCGAGCCGCCTTCGCTGTCCGCGGCCGAATAGCTGCATTCCGCGTCGCGAAAAGCGATCCAGGCGCGCTGCGCCGTCTGCAACAGCTTCCTGGCTTTTGCGTCACTTCCGCCGATGATATCCTGGTAGGCTTTGTTGAGCTTGGCGTCGGCGGATTTGTAGTCCGCGTCGGCGCAGATGTTCATCATCTGCTGGCTGTCGTCGTTGCGATCGCATTCCTGCGCATAGGCAACAGAACCTGCCGCGAGGACGACAAGACAGGCGGACACAAGAATTCGGCGCATGACGATCTCCAATTCGCAACCGCATCATTCCAGCCGTCTCAAGCCTGCGCAACGCCAGTGACGGATATTGATGATACGAAACGGTCCGTATCGTTTAGGCAACGCGCTTGCGGTTGACACGGGCAACGCTCCTCGTCTATGAGCCACGCACAGTTCAAAGGCGCGTCTGTGGGCGCGCCTTAATAATTCGGCCCGTGACCGGGCCCAGACCGACGGGCAAGACCATGAAAATCAAGAATTCGCTCAAGGCGTTGAAGGCGCGTCACCGCGACAACCAGCTGGTTCGTCGCAAGGGCCGCGTCTACATCATCAACAAGACCGCGCCGCGCTACAAGGCGCGCCAGGGTTGAGTTTTCGACGGAGGCTGCGCGCCTCCGTTCGCATGATACGACTCTCACGCTAAATTCAGTTTGACGATCCGGCGTCGGGGGCTAGATTCCCGCGATGCGGATTCTTTTTGCATTTTTCACGGCCCTCCTCGTTTCCGGCGCTGTCTCGCTGCCGGCGTGGGCTGAAGATCCGACCACAACTCCGCCGGCAGCACCTCCGGTCGTCAAGACGAAACAGGCGCGGCTCGATCAGCTGTTTGCCGATCTCAAGCGCGAACGCAATGAAAAGGCGGCCGAGCGCATCGCCGGACGGATCGGCAGCGAGTGGTCCCAGTCGGGCAGCGCCTCTATCGACCTGATGATGCAATGGTCGCAGAAGGCGATCGAAAACCAGAAATTCGATGTTGCACTCGATTTCCTCGATCAGGTTGTGACTTTGCAGCCGACCTATGCGGAAGGCTGGAACCGGCGCGCCACTGTTCATTTCATGATGAAGAACTACGGGAAGTCGATGGCGGACATCGACCGCACCCTGCAGCTCGAACCACGCCATTTCGGCGCGCTTTCGGGCCTGGCTCAGATCATGGCCGAAACCGGCCACAAGCAGTCGGCACTTGAGGCCTGGCAGCGCGTGCTCGGCATCTACCCAATGATGCGCAGCGCCCAGGACCAGGTCGCCGCACTTTCCGAGGAGCTTGCCGGCGAAGGCATTTGAGACCAGTAAGGGAGTAGGGGAATAGGGTAGTATGTGAGAGGTGCAGATTGCACTGTGGAACACATGCCCCCTACTCCCCTACTCCCCTACTCCCCTACTCCCCTACTCCCCTACCCCCTACCCCCTACTCCCCTATAGGCCCGATCTATGCCGTTTGCTTCCGTGACGAGTTTCTCCACAAGGGCGGCGGCCGGCATCTCCCGCAGCTTCGCAACGCCCTGCCCGGCCCAAATGGGCAAGAAGTCAGCCCGCTTGCTTTCATCCTTTGCCATCGAAAGTGGCATGACCAGACTCGCCTGCAGCGGAAACGCCAACGCTGCATCTTCCTCACCAGCCATTTCCATCACAAACCGGTTGCGCACCACGCGCGCTGGGCGGCCAGTGAAGCAGCGAGTCACCGACGTGCTCTCGTCGTTGGCCGAGCGCAATGCTACGCGATAGACTGGCTGCACATTGGCTTCAGGACAGGCCAGGAAAGCCGTGCCGATCTGCACACCAGATGCACCAAGTGCAAAGCTGGCAGCAATGCCGCGACCGTCGAAGATACCGCCGGCGGCAATTACAGGCACCCGCACGGCATCAACAATCTGCGGTACGAGTGCCATAGTGCCGGCTGTGCCAATAGCAGGGTCGCCAGTGAATGTGCCGCGATGCCCACCCGCCTCGTATCCTTGGGCGATAATGGCGTCCACCCCTCCTGCCTGAAGCTGGCGCGCTTCCGAGACGGTGGTGGCCGAACACAAGACAGTACAGCCGGCCGCCTTCAACTGCTGCACAATTGCGGTGTCGGGTAGACCGAAGTGGAAGCTGACCACCTTGGGGCGCAGCTCGAGCACAATTTCGAGGCGCTCACGATCGAAGGTGGGGAAGGGCTCGCCCGGCTCGGGCACCGGTCCGAGGCCGACCTCCTCATAGCAGCCGCGAAGGCGGTCTCGCATACTTTGGGCTGCCGCATCATCGTGTATCGGCGCCGGGTGCGCAAAGAAGTTGACGTTGATCGGACGATTGGTGGCGTGCTGTGTCGCCGTGAGCTGCTCGCGGATAGCCGCCGCAGGCAGAATGCCGCATCCGAGCGAGCCAAGCGCCCCGGCATTGCTGACCGCCGCCGCCAGTTCCGGCGTGGTGATGCCGCTCATCGGAGCCTGGATTATCGGGTGCTCAATGCCGAGGAGTTCCAGAAGATCAGTGCGCATCCACATTGGATCACCCTCCTCTTTCTCCCAGGAGAGATTACCTTAACTGACTTCCAGCTCAAGATCGGATAGGGCCTTCGAACCGCTTCACGGCCGGCCACAGGCTGATGCAAGCTGGCGGAGTTCGGCGTTGATCGCAGCCCAACTGCCGTCAATGCACCGGGCTGCCGCCGCGTTTACGACGCGCCATGCAGCCGGCCTATCCGGCAGCCGCGGCCGACATTAGCGGCCGACTTCCGATCCGACATAGGCGATGCGCAGCATGTTGGTCGAGCCCGGCGTCCTCAGCGGCACGCCGGCCGTGATGATGACGCGGTCGCCCGGCTTGCCGAAACCTTCATCGAAGGCGATGCGGCAGGCGCGGTCGACCATGTCGTCGAGGTCGCTGGCGTCGGGGGAAACGACGCAATGCGTGCCCCACAACAGCGACAGCCGCCGCGCCGTGTTGAGGATCGGCGACAGCGCCACGATCGGCACTTGCGGCCGCTCGCGCGCGGCGCGCAAGCCGGTCGTGCCGGACGCGGTATAGGTGATGATCGCCGACAGCTTCAGCGTCTCGGCTATTTCGCGGGCGGCGAGCGAAATCGCGTCGGCTCCGGTCGCTTCCGGTTCCGAGCGCTGCGCGTTGATAATTCCGGCATAGGTCGGGTCGGTTTCGACCTTGGTGGCGATCCGGTTCATCATCGCCACCGCCTCGACCGGATAGGCGCCGGCGGCGGACTCCGCCGAAAGCATGATCGCGTCGGCGCCTTCAAACACGGCGATCGACACGTCCGACACCTCGGCCCGCGTCGGCACCGGCGCGGTGATCATCGATTCCAGCATCTGCGTGGCGACCACCACCGGCTTGCCGGCACGGCGCGCGGCGCGGGTGATCTGCTTCTGAATGCCAGGCACGGCTTCGAGAGGCATCTCGACGCCGAGATCGCCGCGGGCGACCATCAGCGCATCCGAAAGCTCGATGATCTCGGCCAGCCGGGCGACGGCCTGCGGCTTTTCGATCTTGGCCATGATCAGCGCCCGGCCGCGTGCGATCTTGCGCGCTTCGGCCAGGTCCTCGGGCCGCTGCACGAAGGACAGCGCCACCCAGTCGACGCCGGTCGCCAGAACCGCGTCGAGATCCCGGCGGTCCTTTTCCGTCAGCGCGCCGACCGGCAGGTCGGTGTCGGGCAGGCTGACGCCCTTCTTGTCGGAAATGGTGGTGCCGGCGACGACGGTGCAGACGATCGCCTTGCCGTTGCTGCTGACCGCCTTGAGCTCGAGCTTGCCGTCGTCGATCAGCAGGCGATGACCAGCCTCGACCGAACGCAGGATTTCGGGATGCGGCAGGTAGACCCTCGTCGAATTGCCGGGCTCGGGATTGTCGTCGAGCGTGAAGGTCTGACCGACGGTCAGCACCTCTTTGCCGTTGGCGAACTTGCCGACGCGCAGCTTTGGCCCTTGCAGGTCGGCGAGAACGCCGATCGGCCGGCCGACCGCCTCCTCGACGGCACGAATGCGGCCGACAAGCGTCCGCATCAATTCATGGTCGGTGTGGCTCATATTAATGCGGAACACGTCGGCGCCGGCTTCGAACAGCTTCTTCAGCATCTCCTCGGACGAGGAGGCCGGACCGATGGTGGCGAGGATCTTGACCTTGCGGCTGCGTCTCATTGACTGTTTGTTCCCGGGGCGGCTGGAGCGCCATCCGTTGCGGGCTCGTCAGTCAGCTGGACCATCCAGCTTGCCTGCTCGCCCGTGTCATATTCCTGGAATCCGGCGCGCTGAAAGCCCCGGGCGACGCAATCGGTAACGCCGGCGATCTTGAACTCTTTTTCGGCCACGCACATGTTGATCGGGCCATCCCAGCGTCCGCCGCGCTCGGCGTCTTCTGCATAAAGATAGTAAAACCTTGATGACAACGGTCCCTCGATCAGCGTCTTGCAGCTCGAGCCTTCGATGTGCCACCAGCCTTCGGTGATCCAGCCGGCCTTGGCGCGATAGCCGATGCCGACGCCGACCAGGTTCTGCGTGGCGTTGCAGACCCGGAAATCGGCCCGTGCCGGCGAGGCCGAAATCACCGCGAAAAGAGCCATGGCCGGTACCAGGAGCGGCATGGCCAAGGCGTGGCGCACACGCAGCCTGCCGGCGAAACCCATCCTGAAACCCCTCAAGAACCACATTTGCATCTCTCAACGCCCCTTTTCGGAAAAGTCCGTACGCATGTCAACGCGCCGATCTGTCCAATTCCAATCGATTTAGAAGGCTCTGGCGCGCTTGCGGTCGCCCCTGCTCAGTTTTTTGGCAGAAACCGTGGCCAAACAACGGCATTGCGCAAGCGTTCTCTTCGTGGAATGACGATACCACCCTCCCCGAAAGCCAGCGAACAGACCTTTCCCGCCAATGACCCGATCCACAGTTTTCGCGCCTTTCGATATCGTCGAAGGCGATCGCAAGCGCGGCATGGTGCTTCTGGCCGATCACGCCCGCCGCGACCTGCCGGAGGAGTATGGCAGTCTCGGCCTGCCGGCGGCGGAGTTCGACCGCCACATCGCCTACGACATCGGCGTCGAGACTGTAACCCGCGAACTCGCAAGTCTGCTCGGCGTTCCGGCGGTGCTTGCCAATTTTTCGCGACTGCTGATCGACCCCAATCGCGGCGAAGACGATCCAACGCTGATTCGTCAGCTCTATGACGGCACCATCATCCCGGGAAATCATCCCATGGCCCCGGAGGAGCGCGAAAGACGGCTGGACCGCTTTTACCGCCCCTATCATGATGCCGTCGGCGCCATGATCGCCTCTGTGGCGCGAGCATCCGCGCAGGCACCCTTCATCTTTTCGGTGCATTCCTTCACACCGACCATGCAGGGCTCCGTGCGGCCGTGGCACGTCGGCATATTGTGGGACCTGGACGACCGCGTTGCGCGGCCGCTGATCGACATGCTCGCCGAGGACAAGAGCCTCATCGTCGGCGACAACGAACCCTATGACGGCGCACTGCGCGGCGATACCATGTTCAGGCACGCCATCGTCAACGGCTTTGCCCATGCGTTGCTCGAGGTCCGCCAGGACCTGATCGCCGACCGCAAGGGTGCCCTCGCCTGGGCCGAACGGCTGGCGCCGATCGTTGACGCGATAGACCGACGTGCCGATATACATGCGGTGAAAATATTCGGCTCGCGCACCGGGCCGGTATGATGAGGCCCAAGGGAGGCCAACATGACATGACCGAACTCAGCGAAGAACAAAAGCGCGATTTCGAAGCCGCTGCCTTCCGCCGGCTGGTCGCGCATCTGCGCGAGCATTCCGACGTGCAGAACATCGACCTGATGAACCTCGCTGGCTTCTGCCGCAACTGCCTGTCCAACTGGTACCGCGATGCGGCGCAAGCCGAAGGTGTCGAACTCAGCAAGGAACAGTCGCGCGAGATCATCTACGGCATGCCCTATGCCGAGTGGCAGGCACTGAACCAGGTCGAAGCCTCCGACGCCAAGAAGGCCGAGTTCGAGGCAAGGCGCCCTAGGGATCACTAGGGAGGACGCCGTGCCTAAGATTGACGTTGCCGACGTGCCCGGACGCAAGGGCTCATCCTATCCACCGCCGTTCGATGCACCCTGTGCCGAACGCGTGCGCCAGCGGCTAGGCAACGCAGGCGGGCTCACCGACTTCGGCATCAATCTCATGCGCCTGCCGCCGGGCAACTGGTCGAGCCAGCGCCACTGGCATTCGCACGAAGACGAATTCGTCTACGTGCTTGAAGGCGAGCTGACGCTCGTCGAAGATGCCGGCGAGACGGTGCTGCGCGCCGGTGATTGCGCGGCCTTTCCGAAAGGATCAGGCAACGGCCATCACATGATCAATAAATCGGGCGCGATGGCGATCTATCTCGAAGTCGGTTCGCGCTGGCCCGACGACGTCGCCACCTGCTCCGACATCGACATGATGAGCACCAACGCTGACGGCCGGTTTGTGCACAAGGATGGCGCGCCTTATCTCGAGCCGTAGGGATTTCGGAGTGGACCGCCGAGATGGTTGGCCGACGCGAGAGGACGTAGCGTCTGGTCCAAGCACTTTCGGCGAAGAGCGCTTGACTGTGAATTGAATCGATCTAATTTGCCGCGCAACGCCATTTCCGGACCGGATTCTACCCGATGGACGCGCAGAAAATCACGCAGATCGCGATTCGTGGACGCTGGGCAGTGGCCGGCATCTTCCTCGCCAACGGCTTCTTGACCGGCAGTTGGGCGCCGCAGATCCCGGTGTTCCTGACGCGACTCGACATTTCGAGGTTCACGCTCGGCTTGCTGATTCTGTTGTTCGGTGCCGGCGCCGTCACTGCCATGACCTGGTGCGGCCATCTGATCTCGAAGCATGGCTCGCGCACGGTGCTGCGCTGGTTCGGACTTGCCGGCAGCTTCGGCCTTTTGGTTGTGGCTCTGGCCCCCAACGTGCCCCTTGCAGCCATCGCCATGTTCATCTTCGGCGGTTCGATCGGCGGCATGGACGTCGCCATGAATGCCAATGCAGTGGCAGTCGAACGGCGGCTGTCCCGTGCCATCATGTCGTCCTCGCACGGCTTCTGGAGCCTTGGCGGTTTCGCCGGCGGCGCTTTGGGCGGTTTCGCCATCCAGAACTACGGTCACCTCGCCCATGCGACAGTGGTGACGGCTCTTGCCTTTGCCGTAATCGCCGTAGCGATCCGCTACCTGATCGCCGAGGACAAGCACCCAGTCGCCGAGCACCACAAATTCGCGCTGCCGGCAAACCCGCTGGTCTATCTGGTTGGGCTCATGGCGCTGCTGACAATGATCTCCGAAGGTGCGGTACTCGACTGGGCGGCGCTGTATCTCAGGCAGGAGCTCGGCGCCGATCTTGCCATCGCAGGCCTGGCCTATGCCGCCTTTTCCGGCGTCATGGCCATTATGCGCTTTCTCGGCGATGGCGTCCGCAACCGTTTCGGTGCCGTTACGACGTTGCGCGCCTCGGCCCTTGCCGCTGCTGCCGGCATGCTGGTGGCCGGGCTGGCTCCCTCGCCTTGGCTGGCCATTGCCGCCTTTGCCTTTTGCGGCCTCGGCATTGCCAACATGGTGCCGATCATCTTTTCGGCCGCCGGCAACCAGGAGGGCATGGCGTCCGGCACCGGCATGAGCGTCGTCACCACAATGGGTTACTCAGGCATTCTGGTGGCGCCGTCGGCGATTGGCTTCATCGCCGAGCACTCGAGCTTCGGCCCGATCTTCGTCGCTCTGTCCGGGCTGCTGGTCGTCGTGCTGTTGATGGCCGGCCTCGCTCACCGCGCCGAATTCGCTGCCGAGCCCGCACCGGCCGAATAGCGCTTGAACTCTTCGTAGAGGAAATCCGCCGCCAATGGCCGCCTCGGCCGCACGGTGGCCAAGGCCTTCATCGATGCCGGCTACGATGTCCGTGCCATCACCCGCAGCGGCAAGGTGCCGGCCGAGCTCAAAGGCGCCACGGCGATCGCCGGCGACGCGCTCGACCGTGCTGCGCTGATCCGCGCGACCGAAGGCGTCGATATCATTTTCAACGGCCTCAACCCGCTCTACACCGACTGGAGCAAATGCCTGCCGATGGCCGAGAATGTGATGGCTGCCTGCCGGGCGAACGGCGCGCTGCATCTCTTCCCGGGCACCGTCTACTATTACGGCTCGCAGATGCCGGCGGTGATCGCCGAAGACACGCCGTTTCGCCCGACGACGGAAAAGGGCCGTATCCGCGTCGCCATGGAAGATCTGTTTCGCCGCGAGGCCGACGCGGGTCTGGTGCGCACGATCCTGCTGCGCGCTGGTGATTTCTTCGGCGGCACCGGCAGCGGATCGTGGTTCGATCTGGTTGTTGCCGCCAAGATGACCAAGGGCGTCTATACCGCCCCAGGGCCGGTCGATCTCGTGCATGAATGGGCCTATCTGCCCGACCTGGCCAAGGCCTTCGTCGGGCTGGCTGACAATCTCGACAAACTCGGCTTCTACGAGGCGCTGAACTTTCCCGGCCATGCGGTGACCGACCTGCAGATCAAGGCGGCCGCGGAGAAGGCGCTCGGGCGCTCGCTGAAACTGACGTCGATGCCGTGGTGGGTGCTGCGTGCCGGCGGCCCGTTCGTGGCGATGTGGCGCGAGATCGTTTCGATGTCCTATCTCCGCTTCGAGCCGCACCGGCTGGTTTCAGGCAGGCTGGAAAGCGTTATCGGTACGATCCCGCACACGCCGCTGGAAAATGCAGTGTCGAAAGCGCTCGAGGATATCGGCATCGCCACGATCAAAACGACGCAAAAAGTTGCCTGACAACAAACCAAAAAAAAGGCGGATGGCCTCACGGTCATCCGCCGCTGGTCGGGGAGGAAGGTTGCGCTCAGATCCGGCCCATCAACAGCAGCACCAGGACAACGATCAGGATGACGCCGACGATGCCTGATGGTCCGTAACCCCAGGACCGCGAATGCGGCCACGCCGGAACCGCGCCGATCAGAATAAGAATAAGGATAATGATGAGAATGGTGCTGATCGTCATCAGAAAATCCTCGCTTTGAGGTTGCAATGACGGAACAATGCAGAAGGCCGCCCATTGTTCCCGGGCGGCCTTGCTTGATCAGGACCGCGATCCGGACTCTATTCGGCGGCCTTCGGGAAGGCGATCGCCGGTTCGGCGCCCAGATCGGCGTCCAGGCCTTTCGACGGGGTTTCGGCCTTGCGACGCCCGAACAGGCGGCTGAACCAGCCCCGACGCGCACCGGGTTTGACCTTGGCGCGAGTGAACACCATCAGCATCGACGGCGTCACCACCAGCGTCAGCACGGTGGCGAAGGACAGCCCGAAGACGATCGCCGAGGACAGCGAAATCCACCATTGCGTCGACGGCGCGTTGATCGTCGTCTCGTGATGAAAGATTTCGAGGCCGAGGCCGAAGGCGATCGGCAGCACGCCGAGGATCGCCGACACCGCCGTCAGCACCACCGGGCGGGCACGCTCGCGGCAGGTCTGCAGAACGGCCTCGTATTTGTCCCAGCCCTCTTCGCGCAACCGGTCATAGGTGTCGATCAGCACGATGTTGTTGTTCACCACCACCCCGGCCAGCGCGATGACACCGATGCCCGACATGACGATGCCGAATGCCTCTCCCGTCAGCAGCAGCCCGAGGAACACGCCGATCGTCGCCATGACCACGCAGGACAGCACCAGCCAGACGCTGGTGAACTTGTTGAACTGCGCCAGAAGCACGATGAAGATCAGGAAGATCGCCGCACCGAAGGCTTTGCTGAGGAAGGCACCAGCCTCCGCGCTGTCCTCATTCGAACCGGCAAGCTTCCAGCGAATGCCGCTGCCGAGGTTCATGTCGGCGACAGCTTTGGTGACCTCCTGCTGGACGGCAGCCACCTGGGCGCCGGCGGCGACGTTGGCCTGGACGACGACCGTTCGCGCACCGTCGATGCGGTTGAGGATACCGACCGTCGGCTCCGGCTTGCGCACGACGAAGTTCGAGATCGGCACCGAGCCTTGCGCGGTCTGCACCCTGAGTTCGTCGAGCGTCGACAGCGTGCGCCGATCCTCGGGCAGGCGCAGCCTGATGTCGACTGCATCGTCGGCGCCGGCGGGCCGGTACTCGCTGAGCTTCAGCCCGTTGGTCACCAATTGCACGACCGTCCCGACCGCGGTTGGGCTGATGCCGTACTGCGCCGCCTTGGCGCGATCGACCTCGAGCGCCCAGTCGACGCCGGGCGGCGCCAGGCCGTCGGAAATATCGATGACGCCGGGCACCTTGGCTATGCGCGCGGCGACGGCGCGGGCCTTGTCGTCAAGGCCCTTCGGATCGACGGCCGAAAGCCTGATCTGGATCGGCTTGCCGGTAGGCGGGCCGGCTTCCGGCACGCGAACCTCGACGTCAACACCGGGAATGCCGGCCATAACGCCGCGCAGTTCGTCCAGGATTGAGTTCGCCGATTTACGCTCGCGCCAGTCGACGAATTCGTACTGGATCACGCCAACCACGTCTTCCGGAACATCCTGGCCGCCGCCCTGCGTCTTGCCGACGCGGGTATAGACAGACTTCACGCCCGGCCAACCGAGCAGGCGATTTTCCGCGGTCTTGGTGGCCGAGTCCATTTCGGCAAGCGAAAGATTGCCGCGGGCGTGGACGTAGAGCAGGCCGTAGTCAGGCTCGACATTCGGGAAGAATTCGACGCCGGCGCCGAATTTCGAATAGGCGTAGCCGACGCCGAACAACAGCGCCACAGTGAGGACAAGCACGGTGATGGGATAATGCACCGCCTGCTTGACCACGGCCATGTACCAGCCGTCGCGATTGTCGTCGGGGTGATGGGCCGGCGCCTTGGCAAATATCGCGCCCAGCGTCGGCGCGAAGACCAGCGCATAGAGCATCGAGGCCGAGAGCGTCACGATCAGCGTGATCGGCATGTACTTCATGAAGTCGCCGATAATGCCCGGCCAGAACAACAGCGGCGAGAAGGCGGCAATGCGCGTCATCGTCGCCGCGATGACCGGGCCGGCCATGCGCTTGGCGGCAAGCGCGAACGCTTGCTCCTTCGGCATGCCCTCGCTCATGCGTCGCTCGGCGAATT
The DNA here is from genome assembly GCF_040319155.1 of Mesorhizobium sp. M0954. Lineage (NCBI taxonomy): Bacteria > Pseudomonadati > Pseudomonadota > Alphaproteobacteria > Hyphomicrobiales > Phyllobacteriaceae > Mesorhizobium > Mesorhizobium sp. M0954. The sequence goes on from NZ_JAMYNR010000016.1 coordinate 35,709, forward strand.
CGGTGACGATGATGGCGTCGTCGACCAGCATGCCGACCGCCAGGATGAGGCTGAACAGCACGATCATGTTGATCGTGTAGCCCATCATTGCCAGCAACAGGATGCCGATCAGGAAGGACGAGGGGATGGCCAATCCGATCAGCAGCGAGGCACGGCCAGACAGCGCGTAGAGAATGACGATGAACACCAGGATGACGGCGATCATCACGTGGTTCTGCAGGTCGCCGAGCAACTGGTTCACGAAGACCGACTTGTCTTGCGTGTAGGTGACGTGCATGCCCTCCGGCATCGTCTTGATGAAGGCGTCGGACACCTCCCTGACCTTGCCAATCGTATCGATCAGGTTGGAGCCGATGCGCTTCTTCACCTCGATGGCGATCGCCGGCTTGCCGTCGAGGCGGGTGACCGTCTCGGCGTCCTTGAATGTGGAGCGGATGGTGGCAATGTCCTTGGCCTGCACCACCGCATTGGGGCCGGCGACGACCGGAAGCGCCGCCACATCCTGTGGTGTCTCGATAAGCGAGGGCACCTTGACCGCGTATTTGCCCTCGGATCCTTCGATGTTGCCGGCGGCGACAAGACTGTTGGAAGCGCCGACCGCACCGATCAACTGGTCGAGCTGCAGCCCGTAGGAAGACAGCTTCATCGGATCGATGACCACTTCGACGAGGTCGTCGCGCGCACCCTGCAGCGAGCCCTCGAGCACGCCAGGCACTTCCTCGATGCGGTCGCGCAGCTCGCGCGCCGCCGCCGTCAGCACACGCTCAGGCACCTCGCCCGACAGCGTCACGACCAGGACGGGGAACTCGGAGATGTTGACCTCGGAGACCACGGGCTCCTCAGCCGCTTGCGGCAGGTCGGCCTTGCCGTCCTGCACCTTGCTGCGCGTGTCCTGCAGCGCCGTGGCGAGATCCGTCTGTGGCTGGAATTCAACGAGCACATAACCGCCGCCCTGGAAGGCGGCCGAGCGCATCTCCTTGAGGCCTTTCAGGCTCTTCAGCTTGGCTTCCATCGGCCGCAGCAGGAGGCGCTCGGAGTCTTCCGGCGAGATGCCCTGGTAGATCAGACTGACATACATCATCGGAATCGGAACGTCGGGTTCCGCTTCCTTCGGCGTCGACTGGTAAGCGACCGCACCAGCAAGGATGAGAAAGACCAGGACCGAAATGGTCAGCCGGGCATTGCTGATTGCAAGTTTGACGATGTCCATGATTACTGCGTCCCGGTCGTCGCTTCGCCCAACAGCTTTTGGATGGTCGCCTGGTCGGCTTCGACCGGCTTGACCACTTCGCCTTCCTTCACCAGTTCCTGGCCGGCGACGATGATGCGGGCGTCGGCCGGAATGCCGCCGAGCACCAGGCCGGTCGGCGTGTCGTCGACCAGGTCGATCGGGAAGAACACGACCTTGTCGTCCTTGTCGACGGCGCGAATGCCGAGATCGCCCTTGTCGCCGAGCGTCACCACCGAGCGCGGCAGCATGACGGCGTCGGTCGGCTGGGCGCTGAGCGCAATTTCTGCCGTCATGCCGGCCGGTACGGAACCATCGGCGTTGGGGATGGCGACTTCGACGCGGAAGGTACGGGTTGCCGAAGATGCATCGCGGCTGATGTAGCGCACCGTGCCCTCGACATTCTGGCCGCTGACCAGACGCACATCGGCCTTGTCGCCGATCTTCAGATAGCCGAGATCGCGTTCGCTGACTTCGCCGCGGGCGATCACCGGATCGAGCTTCAGAATGGTCGCCACCTCGCCGCCCTGCATCACGGAACTGCCAAGCTCCACCGGTACCCGGTCGATAACGCCGTCGAAGGGCGCCTTCACCTCGTTGCGGTCGAGTTCGGCTTGCGCTGCGTCCAGTAGCGACTTGGCCAGCGTCAGGTTGGAGCGGGCTGTGTCGAGCTGCAACTTGGGCAGATTGCCGGTTTTCATCAGCCCCAGGGCCGCAGCCAGCTCTGCCTCACGTTGCACGACAAGCTGCTTGGCATTGTCGACCGCCGAGATTTTTTCCTCGGCGGCAAGCATCAGGATCAGGTCGCCGGTCTTGACGTGCTGGCCCTGCTTGACCGGCAGCTTGTCGATGACGCCGGCGACGCGTGTCGCCAGGACGGCGCGCTTGTCGGCTTCGGTCAGTCCGGAAATGCGGATAGCGCGTGCATAGGTGCGCCGCGGCGGGGCTATGACCGCGACCGTGCGCAACGGCGCCTTGGGCTGTTCCGCCTCGGCGGTCCCCGGCTTGGCAGCCCCCTGTTTACCAGTTTGGGGCTTGCCTGCGTCGGCTGCCTTGGGCTGCTCGACCTCTCCTGCCTTGGGCTTGTTGTCGGCGGACGCGCTGCCGACGGACGAGAACTCGCCTGTCGCCATCCAGCCGGCGAACCCGATGAGCACAACAATGGCTGCAAGCTTGTGAAACCTGAATTTCGGCATCGTCATTTTTTCCAGTGCGCGGGGTTCGGCCAGGCCGCATCTTCTACTTGGGGCGCGTCGCCGATATGGGTGCGCGCGAGGCCGTATTCAAATTGCCGTGATCGGCGAAGCGCGCTTCTACCTCAAAGTTGCATCGCAATATAGTCAGAAAAGTTGATGGATTGTTGCTTTGTCCGCAAAGATGCGGCCGCAGCATCGGCTGTTGATTGCCAAAACAGCGGCATGGCAGCAAGTGTCAGGATGATTGGACAGATTGCGAATGCCATCTGCTTTGCGAAGCAGCTAGGCCGGACGGCGGGCGGCCTAGGGCTGCTTGCGCGCCGCAAGAAACTCCTTGACCCGCCGACCCGGCGCCGGCCCGCGCAAAGGCTTCAAGCCGTCGTCGAGTTCGCCGGACAGATCGATCGTCGGCCGCTTGCCGACGGCGTCATAATTTTCTTCCAGCCAATCACTGGCTGCGGTGCGGCCGAGGTCGCGCAGATAGGCAAGGAACGCCCATTCGGCATTGACCTTGGACGATGCCGACAGATCCTTGAACGCTTCGTCGGCATCGATGCGGTGCATGCGGATGTCGCGATATTCGCCGTGCGGCAATCGGCCGGCGGCGATCAGTTCCTTGACGAAGGCGATCGAGCGGAATTCGCGCAACAGCCCGGCGTTGAAGGTGATCTCGTCGATGCGGTTCTGGATCTCATTGGCGCTCTTCGGCGTTCCCTCGCGGACCACCGGATTGATCTGCACCAAAAGCACGTCCTCGGTGGCCGCCGTCTTGAAGAACGGGAACAGTGCCGGGTTGCCGCCATAACCGCCATCCCAATAGGGCACGCCCTTGATCTCGACGGCACGGAACAATTGCGGCAAGCAGGCCGACGCCATCACTGTGTCGAGGTCGATCTCGCCGTCCGAGAAGACCCGCAACTGGCCGGTCTCGACATTGGTAGCGGAAATGAACAGTTCCATCGACTTGCAGGCGCGCACATTGTCGAAATCGATCTCACGTTCGACCACGTCGCGCAGCGGATTGATTGCGAGCGGATTGGCGACATAGGGCGAAAATACCCGAGACATCGTATCGAACAGGAAATAGCCGGGCGTGTTCTCGATCGACCAATTGCCCCAGGCGACGTCCCAGGGCATGCGCTGTACCGGGCTGAAGCGGCCCTTTGCCGCCACCGCACGCCAGAAATCGTCGAGCTTCCGCCGCGCGCCCTCGACACCGCCGCGGACAAAGCCGTCGGCCAGCGCCACGGCATTCATGGCGCCGGCGCTGGTGCCCGAAACCGCCGTTATGTCGAGGCGCCCGTCCTCGAGCAGCCGATCGAGCACGCCCCAGGAAAACGCCCCGTGCGAGCCGCCGCCTTGCAGCGCGACATTGATCTTCTTTGGCTCTTCCGCCTTGCCGTTTTTCGGCATGGCGTGGCCCTTGACCGCTGGAAGCCTCACTAAGCGGTCCAGCCGCCGTCGACAGAGATGTGCGTGCCGTTGATCTGCGCCGCCGCATCCGAGCATAGGAACACCGCGGCCGCCGCAACCTGCTCGACGGTGACGAACTCCTTGGTAGGCTGCCTGTCGAGCATGACCTCACGGACCACCGTCTCGCGGTCCATCTTGTTGGCCTTCATCTGGTCGGGGATCTGCGCCTCGACCAGCGGCGTCAGCACATAGCCCGGACAAATGGCATTACAGGTGATCTTGTCGCGCGCCAGCTCCAGGGCGACAGTCTTGGTCAAGCCCATAATGCCATGCTTGGCCGAGACATAGGCCGACTTGAACGGCGAAGCGACAAGGCCGTGGGCCGAGGCGACGTTGACGATCCGGCCGCCACCGGCCTGTTTCATCAACGGGATGGCGGCTGCGATGGTGTGGAAGGCCGATGACAGGTTGATGGCGATGATCGCATCCCATTTCTCGATCGGGAAGCTTTCGACCGGCGCGACATGCTGGATGCCGGCGTTGTTGACCAGGATGTCGACCGAGCCGAATGCCTCGGCTGCCTTCGCCACCAAAGCCCGGCACTCGGCCGGCTTCGACATGTCGGCCTTGACGTAGACGGTCTTCACCTCGTGGTGCTTCGCGATCGCGTCGGCGATGGCGTGATCGTCGGCGGTGTCGGAAAAGGAATTGACGACGACGTTGCAGCCTTCGGCCGCGAGCGCGTGGGCAATGGCCAGGCCGATGCCCGAGGTGGAACCGGTGACGATGGCGGTTTTTCTGGCGGTCAAGGCGGCTTTATTCCTTTCGAGGCGGGCTCCCGTGAACCATGCTGCACTGCAACATATAGGCTCTCTGTCACCCAAGAACAGCGGATGTGTGGAGCAATGACATGAAATTTTTGTCATGTAGACCTCTCTCGTCCCGACGAGAGAGGTGTTCGGCACCGGCTGTTGCGACCGGTTTTCGCAAGTATGCGAGGGAAAAATCCTCAGGCGACGAGGTCCGGCACCGGCCCGATATAGCGCGACTGCGGCCGGATCAGCCGTCCGCTCGTCTGCTGCTCGCGCGCATGGGCAATCCAGCCGGCGACGCGCCCGGCAGCAAAGACGTTGGTGAACGCCTCTTTCGGAAAGCCCGCCGCTTCCAGCAGGAGCGCTGTGAAGAACTCGACATTGGTCTGGAGCGAGCGCGACGGCTTGGCGATGCGGAGCACTTCGAGCGCCGCCTGCTCCACGCTTTCGGCAAAGGCCAGCCGGTGGCCGCTTTCGCCCCTGGCGCCGAGCTGGCGCACCACCGCTTTCAGCACGTCGGCACGCGGATCGCGCACGCGATAGATGCGATGCCCGAAGCCCATGATGCGGCGGCCACGCGCGATCTCGCTACGCAGCCAGCCGGCGGCGTCGCCATGCGCCTCGATCGCATCCAGCATCTCGATCACCGGACCTGGCGCGCCGCCATGCAGCGGCCCCTTGAGCGCTCCGAGCCCGGCCAGCACCGCCGAAGTAAGCCCGGCCTGCGTTGAAGAGACCACGCGCGCGGCGAAGGTCGATGCGTTGAGGCCATGGTCGCAAACCGTCACGAAATAGGCATCGAGCGCCTTCGCCAATTTAGGCGAGGCCGCAATGCCGGTCAGCATCCGCAGCATGTCGGCGGCATGATCGGCCTTGCTATCGGGCGCAATCGGGCGTTCGCCGCGCTGCAAGCGCAGCAAGGCCGGCGTCAGCACGGCAGGTGCCGCAACCAGCCGCAGCGCGTCCGACAATTTGTCACCATCCGGCAGCAGGGCAATACCGGCGCGCATCGCGCTGTAGATATCGACGGATGTGAGAAACGGCAGCAAGGGTTTGATCTGCTCGAACACTTCGCTGCGCGCCCGACCGATCGCGTTCGCCAGCTCCCTGCCGTCGGGAAGATCGTCGAAAAAGCCGTCGAACAGCAGATGAACCACCTCGGCGTATTTCCAGCGACCTGCCAGTTCGGGCAACGAATGGCCCCGGATGGTCAGGCGGCCACCAAGACCGTCGACATCGGAGAGCACCGTTTCCGCCGCCACAACATCATCGAGCCCATTCGCCATCGGTTTTCTCCTTGACCCTTTCCGGGTGGTAGATAAGGGTTGGTGACTGGACCATCAATCTTGATCAATGGAATCAACATGACAAGGCTGACATGACGGAGTGGCTGACGCGGGACGAAGCCCTGAAGCGTCTCAAGGTGCGAGCCCAGACCCTCTATGCCTATGTCAGCCGCGGGCGCATCGGCGTGCGGCCGGACCGGGCGGATCCACGCCGCAGCCAGTATCGCGCCGACGACATCGCGGCGCTGGCGAGTCGCCGGGCTCGTGGCCGAAATCCGCAGGCAATCGCCGAAAGTGCAATTGCCTGGGGTGAGCCGGCGATCGCCACCACGATCTCGACCGTTTTGCATGGCCGCCTTGTCTATCGCGGCCAGGATGCGGTTGCTCTCTGCGAGGCTGCCACGCTGGAGCAGACGGCAAACCTGCTTTGGGCATCTGACGCACCGGTGTCGTTCGTCTCGGCGAGCCGCCATGGCAACGGCGCAACTGGCCGGCCGGCTGCCTTCGCGGAATTGGCCGCGTTGGCGGCCAACGGCCGGCCTTCGCTCGGCCGAAGATCGGCTTCGCTCAACCACGATGCGGCCGGCGCCATCGCCGCTTTGGCCCAGGCGCTCGGCGCGATTCCCGGAACTGGTGCCGTGCACGAAAGGCTGGCGCGGGGATGGTCGCTCGATGCGGCCGGCGCAGACTTGATCCGCCGCTCACTGGTACTGTTGGCCGATCACGAATTGAACGCATCGACCTTCGCCGCACGGGTCGCCGCGTCCACCGGCGCACCTGTTTCGGCCTGCCTGCTTGCCGGCCTCGCCACGCTCTCCGGGCCGCGTCATGGCGGCGCCGCGGAGGCGGTCATGATGCTGGCGGAAGATGCGCAGAGATTGGGGCCGGACGCGGCTGTCGGACGCTGGCTCGGTCACGACAGGCCGCTGCCCGGATTTGGCCATCCGCTTTATCCCGACGGCGATCCGCGTGCGGAACCGTTGCTGGCCGCGATAGATGTCGATGATGGGCTGTTACGGCTTTGCGATGCGGCCTTTGCGGCAACGGGCATGCGCCCGAACGTCGATTTCGCTTTGGCCGCGCTGACGCGCGGTCTCCGTTTGCCGTCCGATACGCCGTTCCGCCTGTTCGCGCTCGGCCGCAGCGTCGGCTGGGCCGCGCATGCCGTGGAGCAGGTGACGAGCAACGGCCTGATCCGGCCACGCGCCCGCTACCAGGGACCGCTGCCGGAGCAGCTCTAGTCTAGCCGCGCTGCTTGCGAAGTCTCAGCAGCACCTGAAGGAAGGTCCGACGCTGCACTTCGCCAGCCGGCAGTCAGGACATCGTGTCGAGCTTGCGCTGCATCGCGGCGATCTGCTCCTTCAGCTCCTGAAGGTCGTCGGGTTTTTCCGGCGTTTCCTTCCTGGCCGGTTCGGCCGGCGCTGCTGCCGGCGCCGAGCCCGCGGGCGGGAACGGCGTGAACAGCCGCATGGCGTTCTGGAACATTTCCATGTTGCGCCGCGTCTGCTCCTCCAGCACCTTGATCGGCGTAGCGATCTTCATCATGTCCATCGGCGACTTGCCGAGCGCATCTTTCATCTGCTCGCGAAAGCGCTCCTGCTCCTTCGAGAAGGCCAGCATCGACTGTTCGAGAAAGCTCGGCACGATCATCTGCATCTGGTCGCCGTAATAGGCGATGAGCTGACGCAGGAACGGGATCGGCAGCATGTTCTGCCCGTCCTTGTTCTCCAGCTCGAAGATGATCTGGGTCAGTACCGGATGCGTGATGTCGTCACCGGTCTTGGCGTCCTGGACAGTAAAGTCCTCGCCTCTTTTGACCATTTCAGCGAGATCCTCGAGCGTCACATAGGTGCTGGTGCCCGTATTGTAGAGACGGCGATTGGCATATTTCTTGATAACAATAGGTTCGTCTTTTGCGGCCATCTGCATCCTCCCCGGACACCGGGCAGCTTAAGTAAGCCGCCGGTAACGATTGCGCCTTTTTAAAGGATATGCGCAAAAGCGTCATGAATCCAAGCAGTTTGTGCAGTGCGGGAACATTTTATGCTGCGCAGCACGGACGGGCCGCCGTTGCAGCGACGGGCGGCATACTTGCGGGAGTGGGACGCCATGCCCATTTCGGGTTTGACTCGGGTTGTGGAAAGGGCAAGAAAAGTCCCCGACGGCACCCGAAATCATTCCCCGAAAGCCTGGAGAAGAACATGTCCGCTTCCAACGCCATCGTTGTCGCCAGTGCAGCGCGCACGCCCGTCGGCTCCTTCAACGGCGCCTTCGCCAACACCCCAGCCCATGAATTGGGTGCCGTCGCCGTCAGGGAAGCGCTGGTCCGTGCCGGCGTCGACGGCAAGGAGGTGGACGAGGTCATTCTCGGCCAGATTCTGACCGCGGCTCAAGGGCAGAACCCGGCGCGGCAGGCGGCAATGGCTGCCGGCGTACCGCAGGAGGCGACCTCCTGGGGCCTGAACCAGCTCTGCGGCTCGGGCTTGCGCGCTATCGCGCTCGGCATGCAGCAGATCGCCCAGGGCGATGCAAAAATCATCGTTGCCGGCGGCCAGGAATCGATGTCGATGGCTCCGCATGCGCAACATCTGCGCGGTGGCGTCAAGATGGGCGACTTCAAGCTGATCGACACCATGATCAAGGACGGCCTGACCGATGCCTTCTACGGCTATCATATGGGCAACACCGCTGAGAACGTCGCCCGCCAGTTTCAGATCACCCGCGACGACCAGGACCAGTTCGCACTGGCTTCCCAGAACAAGGCCGAGGCCGCGCAGAAAGCCGGGAAATTCAAGGACGAGATCGTTGCCTTTACAGTCAAGGGCAGGAAGGGCGACACCGTAGTCGACCAGGATGAATACATCCGCCACGGCGCGACAATCGATGCCATGACCAAGCTCAAGCCCGCCTTCGACAAGGAAGGCACGGTGACGGCTGCCAATGCTTCCGGCATCAACGACGGCGCCGCCGCCGTGGTGCTGATGACCGAAGCGGAAGCCGCAAGGCGCGGCATCACACCGCTGGTGCGTATCGTTTCCTGGGCGACCGCCGGTGTCGACCCGCAGATCATGGGGACGGGACCGATCCCCTCCTCGCGCAAGGCGCTGGCCAAGGCCGGCTGGTCGGTTGGCGACCTCGATCTGGTCGAAGCCAACGAGGCCTTTGCCGCGCAGGCCTGCGCCGTCAACAAGGACATGGGCTGGGATCCGGCCATCGTCAACGTCAATGGCGGCGCCATCGCCATCGGCCATCCGGTCGGCGCCTCGGGCGCCCGCATCTTCAACACGCTGGTCTACGAGATGCGCCGCAGAAGTGCCAAGAAAGGCCTTGCCACGCTGTGCATCGGCGGCGGCATGGGTGTTGCCATGTGCGTGGAAGCATTGTGATGAGATAAGCGATACGAATAGGATGCTGGCGCAAAGCGAGTAGGGAATAGGGGGCAAACCCCACCGCTTCAACGCTCAGTCATCTGCATTTCCCGGGAGGACATATGACAAAGGTTGCAATCGTCACAGGCGGGTCGCGCGGCATCGGCGCGGCGATATCGGTCGCCTTGAAAAGCGCCGGCTATTCGGTCGCCGCAAACTACGCCGGCAATGAAGAAGCGGCGGCAAAGTTCAAGGCCGCGACCGGCATCCCGGTCTATAAATGGTCGGTCGCCGACTACGAGGCCTGCGCCGCCGGCATCAAACAGATCGAAGCCGATCTCGGTCCCGTCTCGGTGCTGGTCAACAATGCCGGCATCACTCGCGACGCGATGTTCCACAAGATGACCCGCGAGCAATGGAAAGAGGTCCTCGACACCAACCTTTCCGGCGTCTTCAACATGACGCATCCATTGTGGGGCGGCATGCGCGACCGCAAGTTCGGTCGCATCATCACCATCTCCTCGATCAACGGCCAGAAAGGCCAGGTCGGCCAGGTCAATTATTCGGCCTCGAAGGCCGGCGATATCGGCTTCACCAAGGCACTGGCCCAGGAAGGCGCGCGCGCCGGCATCACCGTCAACGTCATTTGCCCCGGCTACATCGCCACCGAGATGGTCAAGGCAATGGACGAGAAGGTCCTCAACGAGCGCGTCATCCCGCACATCCCGGTCGGTCGTCTCGGCGAGCCGGAGGAGATCGCGCGCTGCGTCGTCTTCCTCGCTTCCGACGATGCCGGTTTCATCACCGGCTCGACCATATCAGCCAATGGCGGCCAGTACGTCGCCTGATCGTTTGTCTTTACGTTGAGACAGATCCGCGCTTGGACGAACGGGCCTGCAAAACGGCCCGTTTCTATAGCGGTCTTCCCGTTGCAAGATCTCGATGCAGCACGCTGCCCCAATCCGGCACGCAAAGGTTAACGGCAAACTCGCAGCTTGTGCAAAAGCCGCCCGGCAGCCTGTGGATTCTCGGTGGAAAAGCTGTCCACAACACAACATGTTGCGGTGAACAAACCAAGAAACTTCGGCTATCTCTGATTCGTCGCCGATTCGTTCCGGCTTTGAGCGGAACGTTAACGGCGAGAGCTGAAAACACCCTCGAAATGATTAAAGCGCGTTAGGAAACATCAATAATTTCACAACGTTGTGCGAAGCAGATTGGCCGGCCACGACCATTCGCCGGCAAAGGTTAACCGCAGTGCTCGCTTGGATGCCGCTTGCATAAATCGGGCCAGTTTCCGTGATTCAGCATGTGGTGAGGTACGCCGACAGAAAACCCAGATGTAGCCGTGAACAAACCCTGAATCAGCGCGAGTCAGTGATTCGTCGCTGATTCGTTCCAGACTCGTTCCAACTGTTAATCGGGAACAGATTTTCTGGCTTCGAACCAACCAATCGGCCTGCCCTCGGCATATTCCGCTTTCGCTTCGCGCCCGAAATCCCTATGTGTCGCCTGTCATACGCGGCCAATATGGGCGCGCTCCCGACAATGCGAGGCAGAGAGCCTTATTTCCAGGCCGATGAACATCCATCCGAAACACACTGAACCGCTGATCCTGTCGGGTCGAGACGTGACGGCCGTGCTCGGCCCGACCAACACCGGCAAGACCCATCTCGCCATCGAACGCATGGTGGCGCACGAAAGCGGCGTCATCGGCCTGCCGCTCAGGCTGCTTGCCCGCGAGGTCTATACGCGCGTCTGCGAGAAGGTCGGCGCCCATAAGGTTGCGCTCATCACCGGCGAGGAAAAGATCCAGCCGGCTGGCGCGAAATACTCGGTCTGCACCGTGGAAGCGATGCCGCGCGAGACCGACGCCGCCTTCGTTGCCATCGACGAGGTCCAGCTCGCCGGCGATCTCGAACGCGGACACATCTTCACCGATCGCATCCTGCATCTGCGCGGCCGCCAGGAGACGCTGCTGCTGGGCGCGGCCACCATGCACGGCATCCTGCAGCGCCTGCTGCGGGGCGTGTCGGTGGTGACCCGGCCACGCCTGTCGCACCTTGCCTATGCCGGCTCGAAGAAGCTGACCCGCCTGCCGCGGCGCACGGCGATCGTCGCCTTTTCGGCCGACGAGGTCTATGCCATCGCCGAGCTGATCCGCCGCCAGCAGGGCGGTGCCGCCGTCGTGCTCGGCGCACTCAGCCCGCGCACCCGCAACGCCCAGGTGGCGCTGTTCCAGTCGGGCGACGTCGACTACCTCGTCGCCACCGACGCCATCGGCATGGGCCTCAACCTCGACCTCGACCACGTCGCCTTCGCCCAGAATCGCAAATTCGACGGCTACCAGTACCGCAACCTGACGGCGGCCGAGCTCGGCCAGATTGCCGGCCGCGCTGGCCGGCATCTGCGCGACGGCACCTTCGGCGTCACCGGCCAGGTCGATCCGCTGGATGATGAACTGGTCAACAAAATCGAGGCGCATGATTTCGACCCGGTGAAAGTACTGCAGTGGCGCACCGCGCATTTCGATTTCGCCAACCTCGATGCGCTGAAGCGGTCGATTGAGACCAACGCCCCGGTCGAAGGCCTGACGCGCGCGCTGCCGGCAGTAGACGCACAGGCGCTCGAGCATCTGTCGCGCGACGAGGACGTCCGGGCACTCACCACCGATGCCAGGCGCGTGGCGCTGCTGTGGGAAGCCTGCGCGCTGCCCGACTACAGGAAGATCGCGCCGGCCCAGCACGCCGACTTGATTGCCTCCATTTACATGGACCTTGCCAGGCATGGCCATGTCGACGAGAACTACATGGCCGAGCAGGTGCGCCGTGCCGACACCACCGAAGGCGACATCGACACGTTATCGCACAGGATTGCCCAGATCCGCACATGGACCTTCGTTTCCAACCGGCCCGGCTGGCTGGCCGATCGGGCACACTGGCAGGAAAAGACGCGCGAAATCGAAGACAGATTGTCGGATGCGCTGCATGAGCGGTTGACGAAACGTTTTGTAGACCGCAGGACTTCCGTCCTCATGCGGCGCCTTAGAGAAAACACGATGCCTGAAGCCGAAATCAGCCCAACCGGAACCGTCCTCGTCGAAGGCCATCACGTCGGCGAGTTGCAAGGTTTCCGCTTCACCGCCGACCAGAGCGCCGGCGGCGAAGACGCCAAGGCGGTGCGGGCGGCGGCGCAGAAGGCGCTTGCCGCCGAGTTCGAGGCGCGGGCCGAGCGCTTCGGCGCCTCGGCCAATGGCGACATCGCGCTGGGTTCGGATGGCACGCTGCGCTGGATCGGCGCGCCGATCGGCACGCTGGTCGCCGGCGAAGACGCTTTGAAGCCGCGTCTGGTTCTGCTGGCCGACGAGCAACTCACCGGCCCGGCACGCGACAAGGTTGCGGCGCGCGCCGAGCGCTTCGTAAACTTCCAGATCGAATCCCTGCTGAAGCCGCTGGTCGACCTCAAGAATGCCGAGCAGATCACCGGCATCGGCCGCGGCATTGCTTTCCAGCTCGTCGAGCATTTCGGTCTCATCAACCGTCGCGACATCGCCGACGAGATGAAATCGCTCGACCAGGAAGGCCGCGCGGCGCTTCGCCGTCTCGGCGTGCGCTTCGGCGCCTACCATGTCTTCGTGCCGGCGCTGATCAAGCCGGCGCCGGCCGGGCTGATAACGCTGCTGTGGGCGCTGAGAAACGACGGCAAGGACAAGCCCGGTTTCGGCGATGTCGTTCACGCACTGGCCTCCGGCCGCACCTCGGTGGTCATCGATCCGACCTTCGACAAGACCTTCTACAAGCTTGCCGGCTACCGCAATCTTGGCCGGCGTGCTGTACGCGTCGATATTCTCGAACGGCTGGCCGACCTGATCCGGCCGGCGACCAACTGGAAGCCGGGCCTCGGCCCTCGCCCCGACGGCGCCTATGACGGCCAGTCCTTCATGGTGACGCCGCCGATGATGTCGATTCTCGGCGCCACCGCCGACGACATGGAAGAAATCCTGAAGGGACTCGGCTATCGCGCCGATGCCAAACCGGCGGCCGAGGTCAAGGCGCGGCTCGAAGCACAGGACAATGCCGCGCGTGAAGCTGCCGCTGCAAAGCAGGCGGCGGAAGAGACTGCGCGCGTCGAGCAGGCGAGGATGGCGGAAGCATCTGCCGCGGCAGAGCCGCCGGCGGAGGCTTCGGAACCTGTGTCGGATGCGGCTCCTGTTGCGGAGGCGGCGGCCGAAGCTGTGACCGAAGCGACGGCAGAGCCTGTCGCGGAAGCTCCAGCCCCTGAAGCTGAGGCAGAAGTCACGCAAGAGACCCGGCCCGCCGCGGAGGCAACTGCTGAAGCGCCTGCGGAACCAACGGCCGAGCCAAGGGCGGAACCTGGGGCGGAAACTGAGGCTGCGGCACCGGCAGAACCGCCGGTTTCCGACACTACGGAAGCATCGCCGGCCGAACCTGCAGCGACGGCAGGAGCCGTCGCCGGCGAAGCTGCTCCAGAAGCCGAGGAGCCAAAACCCATCCTGTTATGGCGGCAGGGTCGTTTCGACCAGCGCCCGCGTCATCGCCAGCATGACAACCGCCCCCGGGACAATCATCGGGACAATCGCGCGCGCAATGGTCAAGCTGCGCCGGACAGCCGCAGCGATGCGCCGGTAGATGCCGGCGGGCAACCGACGCCGGGCGACCGGCCCGCCCGTCAGGGGCGCCACGACCAGCGCGACGGCGCCGGCAAGCCGCGCTTCGATCGCAGCAAGTTCAAGCCCAGGCCGCAAGGCGACGCGGCAGATCAGCGCGCCGGCAAGCCGCAAGGTGAACGCCCGGACCGGCGCGAAAACCGGCCCGACTGGAAGGCTGGCCGGCAGGACGGCAAAGGCGGCGCCCAAGGCGCAAAGCCGGCGTTCCAGCCAAAGCCGCGTGAGGAACGCCCGGTCCGCTTCGATCCGGACTCGCCCTTCGCCAAGCTCGCCGCGTTGCGCGACCAGCTGAAGAAGTAAGCTGCTCGTCCAATGGTCACTGATGCCCGCCAGCGCATCGACAAGTGGCTGTTCTTCTCGCGCGCGGTAAAATCGCGCACGCTGGCAGCCAAGCTGGTCGTCGCCGGACGCGTCCGCATCAATCGCGACAAAGCAGCGCAGGCCTCCGATACGGTCCGGCCGGGCGACGTTTTGACCATCACGCTGGAGCGGCGGATCTTCGTCTGGAAAGTCCTTGGCACCGGCGTACGGCGTGGCCCGGCCGAAGAGGCCCGCCTGCTCTACGAGGACATGTCGCCGCCCCCCGCGCCCAAGGGCGAGGCGCTTCCGGATGCGGTGCCGCCGTTGCGCGAGGCCGGCAGCGGTCGCCCGACGAAGAAGGAACGCCGCCAGACCGACCACCTGCTCGGCGACGATTGAGCAAGGTCGAACGCCCGCTTTGCCGGCCTTCCGGAATTCCATTCCGGAAACCGCGGCACCGCTGGCAGGGGCCGCCCTTGCCACCAGCGGACAAAGGCGTTACCTCACCAAAAAAGCCTAACAAAATGGGACGTCCCGGAGCCGACCAATGACCTATGTCGTGACCGACAATTGCATAAAATGCAAATACATGGACTGCATCGAGGTCTGTCCGGTCGACTGCTTCTACGAAGGTGAGAACATGCTCGTCATCCACCCGGACGAGTGCATCGATTGCGGCGTCTGCGAACCGGAATGCCCGGCCGACGCAATCAAGCCCGACACCGAGTCGGGTCTCGACAAATGGCTGCAGATCAACACCGAATATGCCGAGAAATGGCCCAACATCACCGCCAAGAAGGAGCCGCCGGCCGACGCTAAAAATTTCGATGGCGAAACTGGCAAGTTCGAGAAATATTTCTCCCCGGAGCCCGGCGAAGGCGACTGACGAGCCTGCCGGCTGCGGCGGCCTGACGCCGCGTAACAGACGTGATACATTAACTGCCTTGACAGGCGGCGACGGCGCGCGGCCTTCGCGCGTGCAGCAAAACCTTGATTCTTCCGACTTTTTGTGCTATATGAGCCAAACATGCCGGTGACACAACGTCGATTTATGGCGCAAACGCCCCAAATCACTGAAAGGTGAATTTCTCAATCCGGACCAGAGCGATCTGGGGCAGGCGGTCGCAATGTTGCGATTTGCCGGTCCTGGCCTTTCCGGTGAGTTCATCGTTGTGTGGCTAAGGACCGGTCACCCCGGTCGCACGAGTTCGGGCCGGCACGATGCCGGTACCACAACAAGGAGTTCAGGGCGTAATGGCAACGATCACCCCGCAGAAGAAGTCCACCGCAGCGCGCCACGGTTTCAAGACCGGCGAATACATCGTTTATCCGGCGCATGGTGTCGGCCAGATCGTCTCGATTGATGAGCAGGAAGTCGCGGGCCACAAGCTGGAGCTGTTCGTCATCGACTTCCAGAAGGACAAGATGCGCCTCAAGGTGCCGGTCGCCAAGGCGACCTCGATCGGCATGCGCAAGCTGTCGGAAGAGGATTATGTCGAGCGCGCGCTGAAGGTCGTGCAGGGCCGCGCCCGCGTCAAGCGCACCATGTGGTCACGCCGTGCCCAGGAATATGATGCCAAGATCAACTCCGGCGATCTGATCTCGATCTCGGAAGTGGTGCGTGACCTTTACCGCGCCGATAACCAGCCGGAGCAGTCCTATTCCGAGCGCCAGCTCTACGAGGCGGCCCTCGACCGCATGGCCCGCGAGATCGCGGCCGTTAACCGCATGTCGGAGACCGAAGCGGTCCGCCTCATCGAGGTGAACCTCAACAAGGGCCCGAAGCGCGGCGCTAAGGCCGACAACGAGGAAGCCGAGCAGGAAGAAGCCGCCTGAGCTTTTCTCGTCTTCGAATTCAGAAAAACCCGGCCTCGCGCCGGGTTTTTTGTTTTGGCTGACCGGCGACGGGCATATCTAACCTTCGCCGCCGCCTTCCCTTTCCGCCTCGTGCTTCAGCGTGGCGATGAACCGCTTGGTCCGCTGGCGCTCCGGATTGCTGAACAGCACCGCGGCCGGGCCTTGTTCGACGATGTTGCCGGCATCGAGGAACACCACTTCCCGCGCGATCTTGGAGGCGAGCCGCAGATCATGCGTCGCCATCGCCATGGTCGTGCCCTCGCTGGCGAGCTTGCCGAGCACATCGACCACCTCCTGCGCCAGTTCCGGATCGAGTGCCGAGGTCGGCTCGTCGCAGAGCAGGACTTTCGGCGAAGGCGCCAGAGCCCGGGCAATCGCCACGCGCTGCTGCTGGCCACCTGACAGCGTCGCCGGCCAGGCATCGGCCTTGTGCGCCATGCCGACCTTTTCGAGCAGGGCCCGCGCCCGTTCGCGCGCCCTCTCCTTGGGCCATTTCAGCACCGTCACCAGCCCCTCCATGATGTTCTCGATCGCGGTGCGATGCGGAAACAGCTGGAAATTCTGGAACACCATGCCGGTCTGCAGCCGCAGCCGCTGGATATCCCTGGTCGAGACCCTGCCGCCGGGGCGGAATTCGAGTGCATCGTCGCCGATCCGTACCGTGCCTGAAGTCGGGAGCTCGAGCAGGTTGATGCAGCGCAAAAGAGTGCTCTTCCCTCCGCCCGACGGTCCGACAAGCGCCGTAACGCTGCCTTCCTCGATGGTGACGGTCACGCCCTTCAGCACAAGATTGTCGCCGAAACGCTTTTCGATGTTGGTGAGGCCGATCATGCGCGCGCCTCCAGGAAGCCGCCATAACGGTTGAGCCGCGTTTCCAGCCGCGCCTGCAAGGCCGACAGCACGGAGCTCATGATCAGATAGAGGGCCGCTGCCTCGACATAGAGGATCAGCGGCTCATAGGTGGTGGCGACGATGCGCTGCGCTGCCTGGAACATCTCCGGCACGGTGATGGCGGCGGCGAGCGAAGTGTCCTTGACCAGCGAGATGAAGGTGTTGGACAGCGGCGGCACGGCGACGCGCCCCGCCTGTGGAAGAATGGTGCGCCGCATTGCCTGGGCCCAGGTCATGCCGATCGAATAGGCCGCTTCCCACTGACCCTTCGGCACCGAACCGATGACGGCGCGGATGATTTCCGACGAATAAGCACCGATGTTCAAGGTGAAGCCGATCAGTGCTGCCGGAAAGGCGTCGAGCAGGATGCCGACCGATGGCAGGCCGTAGAAGATAAGGAACAGTTGCACGAGAAGCGGCGTGCCGCGGAATATCCAGACGTAGAAGCGGACCACGGCGACCAGCGGTTTGGGACCGAACAGCCGGACAAGCGCCACAACCAGGCCTAGTACAAGACCGAATGCAAACGACAGCAGCGTCAGCGGCACGGTGAAGATCAGTGCAGCCCATAGCAGCGTAGGCAGGGATTCCAGCATCAATTGCAGCCAGTGCGGCACGAAGGCTCCTCCTTGCCAGATTGCCGTCGCTCATATCACGCGAAAGCGGCGGGCCGTCAAAAGACAGCTCGCCGCGATATGAACGACGCGGGCCGGCGTTCGGCCCACACGAGAAAGCCGTTTTACTTCGAAACGTCCTGGCCGAAATAGGTGTCGGCGATTTTCTTGTAGGTGCCGTCGGCCTTGATGTCGGCCAGCGCCTTATTGATGGCGGCCACCAGTTCCGGATCGCCCTTGCGCACGATGACGCCGGAATAGTCGGCGTTTTCTTCCTGGGCGGCAATCTTCACATTGGCGTCGGGCTTGTGCTTCTTGAAGTCGAGGAAGGACAGGCTGTCGTTGATGGTGGCGTCGGCGCGGCCGGTAAGAAGCAACTGGATCGACTGGTCGAAGCCGTCGGTGCCGACGAGCTCGGCGCCATTGGTTTCAGCCAGCTTGCCGAAATTCGAGGTCAGCGACTGCGCCGCCTTCTTGCCCTTGAGATCGGCGAAACCCTTGATGTCGGTGTTGTCGCCGCGCACGATCAGCACCGCCTTGGAGGCGATGTAGGGATCCGAAAAGTCATATTTGGCCTTGCGCGCCTCGGTGATGCCGACCTCGTTGATGACGGCATCGTAGCGGTTGGCATCGAGACCGGCGATCAGCCCGTCCCATTTGCCTTCGAGGAACTGGGCTTTGACGCCGAGGCGCTCGGCGATGGCCCGCGCGATCTCGACGTCGAAGCCGACCAGCGCGCCGGAAGCATCATGATAGGTGAAGGGCGCATAGGTTCCTTCTGTGCCGACCTTGAAGACGCCGGACTGCTTGATCTGGTCGAGATTGGCGCCGGCGTGACCGGCGGCGATGGCCAGAACCTGCAGCGTTCCGGCGATGATGAGCGATTTGAGCCATTTCATTTTTCTGTGATCCGTCCTTGGCCGGTGTCCGGCGTCATTGCGAGTGCCGGAAAATGACAGATGCGCGATGCCAGAATAAGAAACTGAATTTCAAAAATCCCGCGCCCTTGAAATCCAATTCTCAACCAGCATCTTCCGGCGCCATCCGGCTGAGTCAAGGCCGGTGGCGAATCGCCTGGAACAGCGCAATCGACATGACAGTCCGGGGGAACATTCCCCCGCATGGCACGTTCTTCGCTGTTGTAGGGCGCGGCGCCGCCATTTCAACCATCGGCGCCAACTCACGATTCGATCGCACCGCAACGCCTGAAGCAGGAGCGCGGCATGATGGAAGACAGTGCAGGACGGACCATGGTTCGCGCGGCGATGAAAGCCCCTTATCTGGAACGTGACGAAGAGCATCTCCTGGCGCTGCGCTGGAAGGAGAACAATGACCAGCACGCGCTGCACCGCATCACCGTCGCGCATATGCGGCTGGTCATTTCCATGGCGTCGCGGTTTCGCCACTACGGCCTTCCGCTGGGCGACCTGATCCAGGAAGGCCATGTCGGGCTGCTGGAGGCCGCGGCCCGTTTCGAACCCGAGCGCGAGGTGCGGTTCTCGACCTACGCGACTTGGTGGATTCGCGCCTCGATGCAGGACTATATCCTGCGCAACTGGTCGATCGTGCGCGGCGGCACCAGCTCGGCGCAAAAGGCGCTGTTCTTCAACCTGCGGCGTCTGCGCGCCCGCCTGGCAAACGGCGCCGAGCAGACGTCGAATGCCACGCTCTACCGCGAAGTGTCGGCGGCTCTCGGGGTATCGGAGGCCGATGTGGCGATGATGGATTCCCGCCTTTCGGCGCCGGACAGCTCGCTCAACACGCCGCTTGCCGACGATGCGGGCGCAACCGAGCGGATGGAGTTCCTGGTTTCGGATGACCCGCTGCCCGATGAGGTCGTCGGCGATACGATCGACGTCGAACGCCGCTCGGTGTGGCTGAAGACGGCACTCGGCGCTCTCAATGCGCGCGAGCTCAGGATTATCGAGGAACGCCGGCTGAGCGACGAGGGCGCGACGCTCGAAGCGCTCGGCGAGACGCTCGGCATCTCCAAGGAACGTGTCCGGCAGATCGAGGCGCGCGCCATGGAAAAGCTCAAGGCGGCGCTGGTAAAGCAGAATCCGGAATTTCTCGCAGCCTGAATCGCGTCGTCTGCTATTTGTCGGTGACGATCTTCACCTTGTCGCCGGCCGAAACCGCGGCACCCGGCGACAGCGCGTTGAGCACCCTGAACAAATCCAGCTTGCGGTCGACGCCGACCATCTGTGCGGCCAGGGAGCCCATCGTCTGGCCGGGCTGCACGGTGACGATGCGGATACGCAGTGGCTTCAGTGCTGCCTTCTCGGCAGCACTCAGGATGCGGAACGAGCCGCTGACCGAGCGCGCCACCGTGCTCAGCGAGGTGCTGGCCGACGGCGCAGCAGTCAGCAAGCGGTAGACTTGGCCGCCGGCGCGGATCACCGCAATGTCGAATTGCCAGCCATCGGCGCCGGCATGCGCGGTTGCCGCTTCGTTGCCGTTGATCGTCTCCTGGCGCACGCTGCTGTCGTCGAGGCCGGCAACCCAACCGCTGCGGATGTAGTCGGTCAGCGAGCGGTTCTTGTCGATCGAAACGCCGTCGAAGCGGATCGCCATGTCGCCCGGGCCGGTCGCCGTCACCGCCGCCGCCGAATTGTCGATGACGAAACCGTTGGGCACCGAGAACGACACGCCGAGGCCAGGGTGCAGGAAGGTTTCGCCGCGCACGTAGCCTTCCTCCGGCGTGTCGCCGTAAAGCAGCCCGTCTACGCCGGCAAGAAATGAATCGCGGTCGCGCGACCCGACACCAGGCGCGCCGAACTGGCGGGCGTGGCGCTGCGCGAGGTCTATACGCTGCGGCGTGTTGGGGTGCGTCGCCAGGAAGTCGAGGCTGGCGTCGGTGGCGCCGCTGATTGAGCGGAAATCGGTATAGGCCGACATCGACTGCAGGAAGCGGCCGGCGGCGTAGGGGTCGAAACCGGCTTCGCCGATCGACTTGATGCCGATGGCATCGGCCTCCAGCTCCTGATTGCGCGAGAACTGGGCCAGCCTCAGCTTGCCGCGGATCAGCGCCGCCTTGGCCGTCGGGTTGTCGCCGAGCACGTCCGAAACGACCTTGGTCGCCAACCCCTCTTCGGCTTCCAGCTGCTGGCGCTGCAGGCCGTGGTTGGCCGTAACGTGGCCCATCTCATGCGCGATGACGGCGGCCAGCTCGGCGGAATCGTTGGCCAGCGCCAGCAGCCCGCGGGTGATGTAGAGATAGCCGCCCGGCAGCGCGAAGGCATTGACGTTGGGCGAGTTGAGGATGGTGATGCGGTAGGTCTGGGTTGGGTTGGCCGACACCACGGTCAGTCTGCCGACGATCTTGGCCACCATGCGCTCGAGCTTGGGGTCGGAATACTCGCCGCCATAGGTGGCGAGGATGCGCGGGTGCTGCGCCTTCGCCAGTTGGGCGAGCTTGCCGTTGGCGGCGACATTGTCGACCGTGATCGGCTTGTCTGAGGGCTGAAAGCCTGATTCCTGCACGTCGGGAGGCGTGAACATCTGGCAGCTTGCCAGCGCCACGGCAAGACCGGCCAGCGCCAGAAAGCGCGCCAGCGGTTTCACCCTCCGATTGTCGATGCCGGTCGGCAGATCGGCTTCCTTTCAAGTCCTGGCACGTGACCGCGAAAATCGGGCGCGATTTCCGGAAAGCATCACGCGCAAATCAAGTGCTACGGCGTCCTTCGTGCGTCCGACGGATACGAGGCAGCAAGGGCAAATCACGCTCTAGGCCGGACCAGCTCCTGGCGGACCTAGCCACACTACCTCGACCATGGCAAGCAAGCGCCGCTTCGCCTTCCGCCGGTTTGACCATAAATTATGTCCGCTTCCGGGCAACATCTCGTGATCCAGCCGCAAACGGACCCGAGCCGATATAGCGTCGGAATGCCTCCGGTCCAGCCCCGACGAAAAAATCGGCCGCGGTGCCCGTCGCGGCAACCGTGCCACCATCCAGGAAAACCATGTTTTGGCCGATACGGCGCGCATCGTCCGGCTGGTGCGTGACGAATAGCACCGTCATGCGCTGCTCCGAATGGACGTCGGCCACCAGGTCGAGCATGTCGTCGCGCAGTGCCGGTCCGAGCGAAGCGAACGGCTCGTCGAGCAACAGCACCGGCCGGTCGCGCACCAGGACCCGGGCGAGCGCGACGCGCTGCCGCTCGCCGCCGGAGAGTTCGCGCGGCAGCCGGCTTTCCTTGCCGGCAAGGCCGACGCGCTTCAGCGCTGCGGCGATTGCGGCGCGGTCAGCCTCGCTCAGCCTGAGCGAAGGCGAGCGGCCGAGCCCGACATTCTGCTCGAGGGACAGATGGGCAAACAGGTTGTTTTCCTGGAACACCATCGATACCGGCCGCGCTGATGGCGGCGCAGTGCTGACGTCGGCGCCGCCGATCAGCACGCGGCCCGACCGCGGCGTCTCGAAGCCGGCCACCAGATTGAGCAGCGTCGACTTTCCCGAACCGCTCGGCCCCATGATGGCGGTGATTTCCGACGCCGGGAAATCGACATCGAATATAAGCGGCGTTTCACCATAGCTGAACGAGACATTATCGAGCCGCACGGCCGCGCCTTTTTCCACCGAAATGGACCGTTCCGGGCTGATCGGCATCATGATTTCTCCCTCCTTCCCAGCCAGTCCGCGGCCAACACCAGCGCCAGGCAGACAAGGCCGAGCAGCAGCGCCAGGCCGGCGGCATCCTCGGTGCGGTAACTGCCCATGCGCGCCAGCAGCAGATAGGGCAAGGTCTGTACGGAATCGCTGCCGAATAGCGCAATGACGCCGAGATCGCCGAGCGACAGCGCCATGGCGAAAGCGAAGCCGGTGGCGAGCGGCCGCCGCAGCGACGGCCAGTCGACCAGCCGCAACCGGTTCCAGCCCGAGATGCCAAGCTGTGCACAGAGCCGTTCGTGGCGTTCGCTCGCCGCGTCATAGGCGGGGCGGATGGCGCGGATGGCGAACGGCATCGCCATCACCGCATTGACCGCAACGACCATGACAGGGGCGATCGCAAAGACATCGCTGACGGTGCGCAAGAGCAAGAACCAGCCGGCACCGATGACGATGGGCGGCACCACCAGGACGAACCCCGCACCGGTGTCGGCCAGATGTTCGAGCAGCGTCCTCCTGCCGCTCCGCCGGGTGAGCGCCAGCGCCCGGCGCGCCATGACCAGCGACAGCGACAACGCCACAGAGAGCAGCGCCGATAGGAGGGAGAGCACGGCACTGGTCGCCGTCGCTTGCCGCACCGCGCTCTCGCCGGCCAGGCGGCCGAGATCGGCGCCAAGCCCGGCTGCCAACGTGGCCGCCATCGGCCCGGCGACAAACAGCAGTGCCAGCCCGATCGCCAATGCGTTCAGCACGGTCTCGGCCGCACCGGCTGAAAAATACCGGCGCGGCGCCACCGGCAGATTGGCATCGCCGGTCATATTGGCGCTAAGCCGCGTCAAGGCCAGCACGACGACGAAGGTCAGGGCAATCTGCAGCAGGGTCAGCGTCACAGCCCGCGCCGGGTCGAAGTCGAAACGCAGCGCCTGGTAGATGGCAACCTCGAGCGTCGTCGCGCTGGGTCCGCCGCCGAGCGTAAGCACGATGGTGAAGGAGGTGATGCACAGCATGAAAACGAGCCCGGCAACGCCGGGCAAGGCCGCACGCAGCGGCGGCCATTCGATCAGCCGGAAGGCCGGCGCAGCACCCATGCCAAGCTGGCTCGCCAGCCGCCATTGGTCGGCCGGCACGGTCTGCAACGCCTCCAGGAACAGCCGCGTCGCCAGCGGCAGGTTGAAGAAGACATGGGCGACGAGTATGCCCGACAGGCCATAGATGCCGGGCCAGCTCTGGCCGCCTAGCGCGCCGAGCGTGCCGGCAAAATAGCCGGCGCGGCCATAGAGCGCCAAGACACCGAGTGCGGCAACAATGGCCGGCAGCGCCAGCGGCACGGCGAAAAGCTGGAGGATGAAGGCTCGCCCGAAAAAACGCGGATGCCGCGACAGGGCGCGCGCGACGAACAGCGCCGGTGCAACGGAGAGCAGGGTCGACAGCAGAGCCTGCCAGAGCGTGAAACGGACGACACGCAAGAGATAGGAATCGAAAGCGGAGGCGGCGCCGGACAGGTCGCGTGTGGCTTCGACGACGAGACCGGCGAATGCACCGCCGATCAGCAGCGCGATGGCGGCGAGCGCGACGATACCGGCAGTGACGCGGGAGTCCAATGATGCCGCGCGTTGCACGCTAGACCACCAGATTCGAGATTCTTAGCGAGGACAGCGTTCCTTCGCGCCCCCCTCTGTCCTGCCGGACATCTCCCCCACGAGGGGGGAGATCGGGTGTCACCCACGCGTTCGCCTCACTCCAACGTTGCCAAGGAAGAGCCAGCAATGAAGCTGCCAATCTCCCCCCTTGAGGGGGAGATGGCCGGCAGGCCAGAGGGGGGTGGCTTGGCGCAAACATCCGACGAGGCTTGAGCCCTACTTGCTCATCGCCGCAAGCCACTCATCGACCCAGGCCTTGCGGTTGGCCGCGACGTCTTCCGGGCTGAACAGCAAGGTCTTGGTCGGCTTGACCAGCTTGTCGAACGCCGGGTTGAGCGGCTTGTCGGTTTTGCCGGCCGGGAACATCCAGTTGGTTTCGGGAATGACATCCTGGAATTTCGGTCCGGTCATGAAGGCGATGAACTTTTCCGCCAGCGGGTTCTTCGCACCCTCGGTGGTGATCCCCGCGACCTCGATCTGCAGATATTCGCCCTCCTCGAAGGACGCCGCCTGGTAGCGCTCGGTGTTTTCGGCGACCATGTGGTAGGCCGGCGAGGTGGTGTAGGACAGCACCATCGGCGCCTCGCCCTTGGTGAACAGGCCGTAGGCCTCGCTCCAGCCCGGCGTTACCGTCAGCACCTTCGCCTTGAGTTTGGCCCAGGCTTCCGGCGCCTTGTCGCCATAGACCGACTTGACCCACAGCAGCAGGCCAAGGCCCGGCGTCGAGGTGCGCGGATCCTGGATGACGATCTTCTCTCCGGCATCGCCCTCGACCAATTCCCTGAGGCTCTTCGGCGGGCTCTTCAGTTTTTCGGTGTCGTAGACGACGGCGAAATAGCCATAGTCGAACGGCACGAAAATATCGTCGCTCCAGCCGCCCGGCACATTGACGCCCGAGACGGCGCCGTGCGGCGAAAACAGGCCGGTTGCCTTGGCGTCGGCGGTTAAGTTGGTATCGAGGCCAAGTACGATATCGGCCTTGGTCGCGGCGCCTTCCAGCTTCACACGGTTGAGCAGCGCCACGCCGTCGGCGACCGAGACGAATTCGACGACGCAACTGCATTCGGCCTCGAAGGCCTTCTTCACTGCCGGTCCCGGACCCCAATCGGCGGTGAAGCTTTCATAGGTATAGACCGTCAGTCTATCCTGTGCCGATGCCTGCCCCGGCAGGGCGAGCGCGGATGCCGCAAGCAGGACAATTGAGACAAGAGAGTGGAAAAAACTGCGCATCGGCGCCTCCTTCGTTCGCGTTGAAAGGAATTGAGGCGTCGGGCTGTCCGAAACGTCTAATCCCTCCGCCGGTACAAACCGGATCAGGTTCAGCGGGTTGGCAGTCTTGCCTCTCAGCCGGTCCGCGAAGATCGCGTCCGGCACCCCGTTAGAGCGTTGCGACACATAGGCCCGGCCGAAGTGCTGCGCAAGCGGAAGTTTGCCGGGCATCCAAAGCCCAGCCTTCCGTTTCGTCTGCCGTTTCATCTTCCGTTTCCGGGGCAGGGCTGGTAAGGGCCACGAGATATGAGCACATTCACCATCCTGCTTGGCGGCGATCTCATCCGCACACCGCTGCTCGACCGCCAGGTCGAAGGCTCGCGCGTCATCGCCGCCGACGCCGGCATCGGTCATGCCCGCATGCTGGGCCTGAGGCCGGAACTCTGGGTCGGCGATTTCGATTCGGTGCCTGCCGATTTGCCGGAAGATCTGGCCGCCGTGCCACGGCAGGTATTTCCCGCTGAAAAGGACAAGACCGACGGTGAACTCGCTATCGCCGCCGCGCTCGAACGCGGTGCGACAAGCCTTGTGCTCGCAGGCGCCTTCGGCGGCAAACGCACCGACCACATCTTCCTGCATCTGGCGCTGAGCGTCCGGCTGGCGGAAGGCGGAACGGAAGTGCTTTTGACCAGCGGCGCACAGGAAGGCATTCCTTTGCTGCCTGGAAAGACTGGCTTCGACTATGCCGACGGCACGCTGTTTTCGGTGCTCGGCTTCTCGGATCTCGCCGGCCTGACAGTCACCGGCGCCAAATGGCCGCTCGACCATGTCGAGGTTGCGTTCGGCTCGTCGCTGACCATTTCCAACGAGGTCAGGGGCCGGCTGGAAATCGCGCTGGCCAGCGGCCGGGCGCTGCTGCTCGCGCATCCCTACCCTCTTCCGGAAAGCTGAGCCCAGAAAGCTGATATGGCGCCGCCGCTTCTCAATCTCGACGGGATAAAGCTGACCTTTGGCGGCACGCCGTTGCTCGACGGTGCCGCCCTGACGGCCTCGGCTGGCGACAAGATCGCCCTGGTCGGCCGCAACGGCTCTGGTAAGTCGACGCTCCTCAAGATCGCCGCCGGGCTAATCGAACCGCAGGATGGCGAAGTCTTCCGCCAGCCCTCGGCAACCGTGCGCTACTTGCAGCAAATGCCCGACATGGACGGTTTTGCGACCGTCCGCGCCTATGTCGAGGCGGGGCTCGGGCCCGCCGACGATCCCTACCGCGCCACCTATCTGATGGAGCATCTCGGCCTGACCGGCGAGGAACGGCCGAACGACCTTTCCGGCGGCGAGGCGCGGCGCGCCGCCCTCGCCCGCGTCATGGCGCCGGAGCCCGACATTCTCCTCCTCGATGAGCCGACCAATCATCTTGACCTTTCGGTCATCGAATGGCTGGAGGAGGAGCTTGCCCGCACCTCCTCGGCACTGGTCGTCATCTCGCATGACCGCCGTTTTCTCGAGCGCGTGTCACGCGCCACAATCTGGCTCGACCGCGGCCAGACCCGCCGTCTCGACAAGGGCTTTGGCTATTTCGAGGAATGGCGCGACACGGTGCTGGAGGAGGAAGAGCGCGAGCAGCACAAGCTCGGTCGCCAGATCGTGCGCGAGGAGCACTGGCTGCGCTATGGCGTGACAGCGCGGCGCAAGCGCAACATGCGCCGGCTCGGTGAGTTGCAGACCATGCGCCAGCGCTTTCGTGGTCATCGCGGCGCCGAGGGTGCGGCGACGATGACAGCCAGCGACGCCGCCGAATCCGGCAAGCTGGTGATCGAAGCCAAGAACATCGAGAAGACCTTTGGCGATCTGACCGTGGTCAAGGGATTCTCGACCCGAATCCAGCGCGGCGATCGCGTCGGTCTGGTCGGGCCGAACGGCGCCGGCAAGACGACGCTGTTGAAGATGCTGACCGGCGAATTGAAGCCGGACGCGGGCACGGTGCGGCTCGGCACAAATCTGGAGATCGCCACGCTCGACCAGAAGCGCGAAGCCGTCGACCCGCAGGAGACATTGGCGCAGTATCTCACCGACGGGCGCGGCGAGAACCTCGTCATCAATGGCGAGCAGCGCCACGTCGTCTCTTACATGAAAGACTTCCTGTTCAAGCCGGAACAGGCGCGCACGCCGGTGCGCGAGCTTTCGGGCGGCGAGCGGGCGCGGCTGATCCTCGCCCGCGTTTTGGCGCGGCCGGCAAACCTGCTTGTGCTCGACGAGCCGACCAACGACCTCGACATGGAGACGCTGGAGCTGCTGCAGGAATTGGTCGCCGGCTTTGCCGGCACGGTGATCCTGGTCAGCCACGATCGCGATTTCCTCGACCGCACCGTGACCAGCATCATCGCGCCGGATGGTGACGGCCGCTGGATCGAATATGCCGGCGGCTATTCCGACATGCTGGCGCAGCGCGGCGGCACCAGACTGGACGACCGCAAGGCGCGACCAAAGGCCGAGACGGGCGACGCGACGGCGGCAAGCAGGAACGAAGCGGCCGCACCGAAGGGCCCGGCCAAGAAACTGTCGTTCAAGCAGAAATTCGCGCTGGAATCGCTGCCCAAGAAGATCGAGGCGGTGTCGGCCTCGATCTCGCGGCTGGAGAACAACATCGCCGATCCGGCCTATTACGAGCGCGATCCGGCCTCGTTCCAGAAGACGATTGCCGCGCTCGACAAGGAGCGCGTCACACTGGCAGCGCTCGAGGAGGAATGGCTGGAACTGGAAATGCTGCGCGAGGAGATGGAGGGGTAATTCGCGAGTTCAAGCACCTTGTCATTGCGACTAGAGAGGAATGCGCATATGTTATGCGCATACTGTGGAGGTGATCATGCGCAAGATAGCTGTGAATGCGGTTCGCCAGCCGGCAAATCTGTCGATCGACTCAAAGCTCATGAAGGAAGCCAAGGGGCTCGATGTGAATGTCTCGCGCGCCGCTGAAGCCGGCATCGCCGAGGCCGTGGCCGCCGAAAAGACGCGGCTGTGGAAGCTTGAGAACCGCGCGACGATAGATGCGTGGAACGAATATGTCGAAAAACACGGTATTCCGCTGGCAGAACATCGGCAATTCTGATGGCGCGCTACGACGTCTTCGCGGGTAGCATCGAAGGCGGCTATCTCCTCGACGTCCAGGCCGATCTGCTAGACCATTTCAAGACCCGGGTGGTCGTCCCGCTTCTGCCGGCTGCGATGGCGCCATCACCAATGCGAAAGCTCCATCCGATTTTCGAGATCAATGGTCGGAAATTGGTCATGGCCACCCATTTGATCGCCACGGTTGCGGCGACGGAACTGGGCGAGAGCCGACTGAATCTGACGAGGCATCACGACGAGATCGTGGCCGCGCTCGATATGCTGTTCCAGGGCTTCTGAACTGCTGGGGAGCTTCGGGGTGGCGGACCGTCTTCACCCCGCCGTCTTAGTCTGCCAGGCCTTCAGCGCCTCGTCGAACACCTTCTCGCCTGGAATGCCCTTTTCCATGGTGAGCAGCGCCCGCCGCCCGGTCTTGTAGACGACCGGCACGTCGATCCAGTCCTGACCTCTGAGCAAGGTCAGATTGGCGTCTTCATCCGCCTTGGTATCGTTGAGCGCAACCAGGAAGAAACCGTCGGCGATCTTGGCCGGGATGCCGATCAGCGGGCTTCCGGCATCCTGCTCGGAGCCCTTCATGGCGACACGCAGGATGTTGTCGACGCCGCCGCCCTCGAAGCCGTCAGGCGTCAGGAAGATCATCTCGATAATATGGCTGGCCGGCAGCGTCTGGTCGGTGTTGCGACGGATCGTCATGCGCAACTGGATATCCTTGCCTGGAATGGTCGCCTCGGCGCGGATCGCCGGCTCGGGCGGCAGGTCGCCGCCGGGCGATTCCTGCACCAGCGACCAGACGATATTGCCGGGCTCGGCCGAGCCTTGAGCGGTGCTGGTGCGCTCCTCATAGAAGATCGCCTTCTGGCCGACGGCCAACGTGGCTTGCGGCGGAACTGCCGTTGGTGCCGCTGCCGGTGCTGGCGGCGGGGCGGCCGCTGCAGGCGCTGCTGCCCCGTTGGCGGGCGGCGTTGCGGGAGTTGGTGCAGCGGACCCATCGACTGCTGGAGCATTGGCCGTGGCTTGCGTGTCGGCGGGTGCGGCCGGAGCCGGCGCGGCCGGTGCCGGGGTGGTCGGTGCCGGGGTGGTCGGCGCTTGTGCGGCCGATGGCGGCGTGGTCAGTGCGGCGACGGATTCGCCTTCGCCGATGCCCGCCTGCCCGGCCGCGGGGCCGGGATCGACTTCGTGGCCCTCGGGCGTCAGGCGCTGCGTGAACTTCGCGCCCTCGCCGGAATCCGTCGGAGGCGCGGCGGCCGGTACGGCCGCATCGGCCACCGGCTTGGCCGGGGCTGGTTTTACCAGCGGTTCGGTGGCGACGGCTGTGGTCGAGTCGAGGCCGAGCATGCTGCCGAACGCATCCTTGTTCAGCCAGATGCCATAGCCACCACCGGCAATGACGAGCAAGGCAATGGCGGCGGCGATCACACCGCCATAGCTGCGCCTGCGCTCCGCAGGATAGAGCCGCTGGAACCTGTCCTCCGCGGGGCCGCCGTCGTTGGAAAAGTCGTCGCCCGGAAAAACGCCGTCTTGGCCGTCAGCCGTCGGAAGTTCCATATCGGACGGCGGCGGACCAGCGCGCTCCTGAGAAAGAGCGACGGGCTGCGGCTTTTGCCAGTTCGGCGCCGCCTTGGCGGGCGTGGGCTGCCAGGCCGGCCCGGTCTTTGCCGGCTGCCATGCCGGCTCCGTCTTTGCTGGCTGTCGGATATGGCTGGACTGGTTCTTGTTGCGGTCGATGGAGGAGAAGATGTCCTCCAGTTCCGCCAGCGGGTCGGGTGGCGGCGCAGGCTTGGCATAGTCCCGCTCGACTTTGGCGATGGCGTCTTCCAGTGCACGCATCTGCCGGTCGACATCGGAAGGCGTCATCGTGGCCTTCTCTGCGAGTTGTTTCGCGATTGACGAACGGGCCCTGTCATAGACCCTGGCGCGCACTTCCGCCGACGGCTCACCGAGTTTATCGAGCGCCTTTTTCAGAATAGGAACAAAATCTACCATACGTCAGTCGACCTGCATTTGTTTCTGGGCCGGCCCCCGCAAATCAGCCGCAATGCCCGGAAAGGCTGAGAAACTAGTCTTGAAACGGATCGGTCACAAGTATCGTGTCGTCCCGTTCAGGGCTGGTGGAAAGGAGTGCGACCGGCGCGCCGATCAGCTCCTCGATGTAGCGGACGTACTTCACCGCCTGGGCCGGCAGGTCGTTCCAGCTGCGCGCACCGGCGGTGGTGCCTTTCCACCCCTCCAGCGTCTCGTAGACCGGTTCGACGCGGGCCTGCGCACCCTGGCTGGCCGGCAGGTAATCGATCGCCTCGCCGTCGAGTCGGTAGCCGGTACAGACCTTGATCTCGTCCAGCCCATCGAGCACATCGAGCTTGGTCAGCGCAATGCCCTTGATGCCGTTGACGGCGACGGCCTGGCGGACCAGCACGGCATCGAACCAGCCGCAGCGGCGCTTGCGGCCGGTGACGACGCCGAATTCATGGCCGCGCGTGCCCAGGAACTCGCCGATCTCGTTCTTCTGTTCGGTTGGAAACGGGCCTTCGCCGACGCGCGTCGTATAGGCCTTGGTGATGCCGAGTACATAACCGATGGCGCCCGGCCCGACACCCGACCCGGCGGCGGCCTGGCCGGCAACCGTATTGGACGAGGTGACGAACGGATAGGTGCCGTGGTCGATGTCAAGCAACGTCCCTTGCGCGCCCTCGAACAGGATGCGCTCGCCGGCGCGGCGCTTGTCGTCGAGGATTTTCCAGACGCGGTCCATATAGGGCAGGATCTCGTCGGCCACCGAGATCAGCTCGCTCATGATCGCCTCGTGCGTGACCTCGGCATGGCCGAGCCCGCGCCGCAGCGCATTGTGGTGCGTCAGCAGCCTGTCGACCTTCAAGGGCAGCGTTTCCAAATCCGCCAAATCCATCACCCTGACCGCGCGCCGGCCCACCTTGTCTTCATAGGCGGGACCGATGCCGCGACGGGTCGTGCCGATCTTCGTTCCGGAATTGGAAGCGGCGTCCTCGCGAAATCCGTCCAGCTCCCGGTGCAAGGACAGGATAAGCGCGGTGTTTTCGGCTATTTTCAGGCGGTCTGGCGTCACCTCGACGCCCTGCGCCTTCAATTTCGCAACCTCCGCGACGAAAGCGTGCGGATCGAAGACGACGCCATTGCCGATGATGGACAGCTTGCCTTGCCGCACCACGCCGGACGGCAGCAGCGACAGCTTGTAGACCTTGCCGTCGACGACCAGCGTGTGGCCGGCATTGTGGCCGCCCTGGAAGCGCACGACAACATCGGCGCGCTCCGACAGCCAGTCTACGATCTTGCCTTTGCCCTCATCGCCCCATTGCGAGCCGACGACCACCACATTGGCCATATTTCTTTTCCCTTGAGACGCCGCACGAGCAGCTTGAAACAGTTCGAAACGACAGGCCTCTATCGCATCGGCCCCCAAAATCGGAATCGATTTTCGGAAAGCACGACGCGAGGATTAAAGCCTTCCGACGCGTACTTTGTAGCGTCCAATTGCACGCACGTCGTTCTATAGCGTCAAGACCCGGCGAGTGCGACCACTCTTTGCCGCCGAAAACGCTCCGAGGCACAACAATTTTCGCCTTTGACATCATTTACTTGGGCTGGCGGTCGCAATAGGCCCACACCGACCGTCAAATTCCCTCTGCCTGGCCGGGAGTTCACGATGCATCGAGCCGCCTATCTGTTCCTGCTGTTTACCACCTTGCTGTGGGGCGGCAACTCCGTGGCGGGAAAGCTGGCGGTCGGTCATATCTCGCCGATGACGCTGGTCTTCCTGCGTTGGCTGCTGGCGGTTCTGATTCTGCTGCCGATCGGCTGGGGAACGCTACGCCAAGACTGGCCGGTGGTGCGCAGGCACTGGTTGCTGCTTGGCGGGCTCGGCGCTTGCGGCTTCGCCTTTTTCAATGCGATCTTCTACACGGCGCTCAACTACACCACGGCGATCAACGTCTCGATCGAGCAGGCGGCGATACCGATCGTGATCATCATCGCCAATTTCGTGCTGTTTCGCCTGCGGGTGAACCGGGTGCAGATCGCTGGCGTCGTGCTGACCATCATTGGCGTCGCGGTGACGGCGAGCCATGGCGACCTGCGCCAGCTTCTCAAGCTGGATCTCAACTTTGGCGACGCGATCATGCTGGTCGCCGTGCTTTGCTACTCCTTCTATTCGGTGGGGTTGCGGCTGAAGCCGGTCATCCGCTGGCAGAGCCTGATGCTGGCGCTGTCGGTTGCCGCACTCGTCACATCGCTGCCTTTCTTCCTGTGGGAGATTGCCGCCGGCAAAGTCATCGTCCCCGATGCCCGCGGCTGGGCGGTCGCGTTCTATACCGCCATCGGTGCTTCGGTCATCTCGCAGATCTTCTATATCAGGGGCAATGAGCTGATCGGCGCCAACCGCGCCGGCCTGTTCATCAATCTGGTGCCGATCTTCGGCACGCTGCTATCGGTGCTGATTGTCGGCGAGACATTCCAGCTCTATCAGGCGCTGGCTCTCGCGCTGGTGCTCGGTGGCATCAGCCTCGCCGAATACAGCGGACGGAAGATGGCGGCATCCGCTGCTGAATGAAGTCGCTTGCCGCGACGTTCCACCGCCCCGCGTGCTGCTGCACACGGGGCGACCGAATTTCAGGCTATCCCAACATCGAAATGCAGCCGCTTGGCAGAGTCGATCGACTTGTGCGAGCGCACCTGCGCCAACACGTTTTCCGGGAATGGCGCATCGAGATAGAGCAATGCGATGGCATCACCGCCCGGCCGGTTGCGGCCGAGCTGGAAATTGGCGATGTTGACGCCGTTCTCGCCGCACACCGTGCCGAGCAGACCGATGATGCCGGGCGCGTCGGCATTGGTCGTGTAGAGCATGTGCTGGCCAACCTCGGCGTCGAGATTGATGCCCTTGATCTGGATGAAGCGCGGCTTGCCGTCCGAAAAACACGTGCCGGCGATCGAGCGCGTCCTGTGCTCGGTCTTGACCGTCAGCTTGATATAGCCGTCGAACACGCCCGACTTGTCGCGCTTGACCTCGGCGACGATGATGCCGCGCTCCTTCACCATGATCGGCGCCGACACCATGTTGACGTCGGAGACCTGCGGCCGGATCAGCCCGGCAAGAGTGGCGCTGATCAGCGCCCGCGTGTTCATCGTCGCGGTCGAGCCGTCGAACAGGATCTCGACCTCCTTGATCGGATCCTCGGTGACCTG
This sequence comes from Mesorhizobium sp. M0954, assembly GCF_040319155.1. Classification (NCBI taxonomy): domain Bacteria; kingdom Pseudomonadati; phylum Pseudomonadota; class Alphaproteobacteria; order Hyphomicrobiales; family Phyllobacteriaceae; genus Mesorhizobium; species Mesorhizobium sp. M0954. The sequence continues at coordinate 69,156 of NZ_JAMYNR010000016.1, forward strand.
GCCAACAAAGGCGCCGAGCACTTCAGCGAGCTTGACGAAAGGTTTCAGCCGCGGCGCTTCCTCGGCGGTGATCGATGGCATGTTGATGGCATTGGAAACGGCGCCCTTGATCAGATAGTCCGACATCTGCTCGGCGACCTGCAGCGCGACATTCTCCTGCGCCTCCATCGTCGAGGCCCCCAGATGCGGCGTTGCCACCACGTTCTCCATGCCGAACAGTGCGTTGCTCTCCGCCGGTTCGACCTCGAACACGTCGATGCCGGCGCCGGCCACCTTGCCGCTCTTCAGCGCCGCGATCAGGTCGGCCTCGACGATCAGCCCGCCACGGGCGCAGTTGATGATACGCACGCCGGTCTTCATCTTGGCGATCGCCGCGGCGTCGATGATGTTGCGCGTCTTGTCGGTAAGCGGCGTATGCAGCGTGATGAAGTCGGCGCGGGCGAACAGCTCGTCGAGCTCGACCTTTTCGACGCCGAGCTCCTCGGCGCGGCTGTCCGACAGGAATGGATCGAAGGCGATGACATGCATCTTCAGGCCGACGCCGCGCGTAGCGACGATCGAACCGATATTGCCGCAGCCGATGATGCCCAGCGTCTTGCCGGTGATCTCGACACCCATGAAGCGGTTCTTTTCCCATTTGCCGGCATGCGTCGAGGCGTTGGCCTCCGGTATCTGGCGGGCCAGCGCGAAGATCATGGCGACGGCATGCTCGGCGGTGGTGATCGAATTGCCGAAGGGCGTGTTCATCACGATGATGCCCTTGCGGCTCGCCGCCGGTATGTCGACATTGTCGACGCCGATGCCGGCGCGGCCCACGACCTTCAGCCTGGTCGCAGCATTGATCAGCTTCTCCGTGACCTTTGTCGCCGAGCGGATGGCCAGCCCATCATACTGGCCGATCACTTCGAGCAGTTTTTCCTTGTCCTTGCCGAGATCCGGCAAATAGTCGACCTCGATGCCGCGATCCCTGAAAATCTGCACGGCGGTGGTGGAAAGTTTGTCTGAGACGAGAACGCGGGGCATTGGCTTGGTCCTTTGCGATTGGCGTCCCTCCCCCTTGAGGGGAGGGTCGGCGCGAAGCGCCGGGGTGGGGTCGTTGCGGCCGGATGCGGCCAAATCTTTTTCTTTCTGGATGGCGGATCGTTGAACGGGTGGAGGCGACCCCACCCGGCCCTTCGGGCCACCCTCCCCTCGAGGGGGAGGGAGTCAGGCCGCCGCTTTGAGCGACGCCTTTTGCGCGGCAAAGGCCCAGTCGAGCCAGGGCAGCAACGCTTCGAGATCGGAGGTCTCGACTGTCGCGCCGCACCAGATGCGCAGGCCGGGCGGTGCATCGCGGTAGGCACCAATGTCGTAGGCGACGCCTTCCTTGTCGAGCGCCGAGACAATTGCCTTGGCGAACGCAGCCTGTCCATCGGCGTCGAGTGCAGCGACTTGCCGGTCGGTGAAGGAAAGGCAGACCGACGTGTTCGAACGCGTCGCCGGGTCTACGGCAAGATGGCCGAGCCAGGAAGATTTCCGGACAAAGCGATCGAGAACGGCGGCATTGGCATCCGCTCTGGTGACCAGCGCGTCGAGGCCGCCGATCGACTTCGCCCAACGCAGCGCGTCGAGATAGTCCTCGACGCACAGCATCGACGGCGTGTTGATAGTCTCGCCCTTGAAGATGCCTTCGATCAGCTTGCCGCCCGAGGTGAGGCGGAAGATTTTCGGCAACGGCCAGGCCGGCTTGTAGCTTTCCAGGCGTTCGACGGCGCGCGGGCTGAGGATCAGCATTCCGTGCGCGCCCTCACCGCCCAGCACCTTCTGCCAGGAGAAGGTGACGACGTCGAGCTTCCTGAAATCGAGCTGTTGCGCAAAGGCCGCCGAAGTCGCGTCGCAGATGGTCAGGCCCTTGCGGGTGGCCGGGATGAAATCGCCGTTCGGCACGCGCACACCCGACGTCGTGCCGTTCCAGGTGAAGACCACGTCGCGGTCGAAGTCGATTTCGGTCAGGTCGGGCAGTGCGCCGTAGTCCGCCTCTAACCTGCGCACATCGGCGAGCCTCAGCTGCTTGACCACATCGGTGACCCAGCCGGAGCCGAAGCTCTCCCAGGCCACCATGTCGACGCCGCGCTCGCCGAGCAGCGACCACAGCGCCATTTCGACCGCGCCGGTATCCGAGGCCGGCACGATGCCGATGCGGTAATCCGCCGGAACCTGGAGGATTTCCCGGGTCAGCTCGATCGCTTGTTCGAGCTTGGTCTTGCCGATCTTGGCACGGTGCGAGCGCCCGAGCGCGGCATTTTTGAGCGCCTCGACCGACCAGCCGGGGCGTTTTGCACAGGGACCTGAGGAAAAATTGGGATTTGCCGGACGGAATCCGGGCTTCGTATGCGTCGTCATCGTGGTCTATCCTTCCAGATAGTGGCCCCTCGTTGGGGAGGGGTGGCCCACGGACGGCGATATGCGTTCAGGCTTTCGGCGTCAAGGGGAAAGTTTTTGTCGCTGCCGGGATATTGCCGGCGACGAAACGCAAACGGCGGGCCTGCGACCCGCCATTGTCAACGCCTCGGCTTCGATCGAGCCTACCAGAGATCGTAGCGTAGTCCGACTTTGACTTGATGATTGTTGATTCCTTTGCGGATCGGAAAGGAAGTCAGGCTCTCGGCAGTCACATATTCGGCGTCTGGCGCGGAAAAATACTGATAGCCCAGATCGACTGAGACGTTCTTGGACACTTGGTAGGCAAGGCCGGCATTCAGCGTGTAGGCGAAGGAGTATTGGGTCTTGTTGTCACGCAGGACGAAATCGTCGGTGGGGTCGGCGTTGTCGGTGAAGTAGCTCGCCGAGAGGCGACGCTTGCTCTGCAGGATACCGACACCAGCGCCGAGATAAGGTGTGATTCCGACATAGGTGCCAAGGTCGACATAGCCGTTGAGTATGCCTGAGAAGGCATAGTTCTTCAGGGTCGCCGATGCCACGGTCGTTCCGTCGTTATAGCCGACGTCGATCTTGTTGCCGGGAAGATAGCCGACATTGAGATCGGCGCGCAGATAGTCGTTGAAATGGTAGCCGAAGCCGATGCTGGCGAAGATGGGATCTTCCTTTTCGTCGAAGCTCGCGGGTGTAAAGGCGAAATGCTCATCCTTGAAGCTCTTCTGCACCAGATAGGAGACATCGCCGCGCAGATACCATCCCGAGCCAACCTCGACCGGTACATAGTCGGGCGCCTGGTCGACATAGACCGGCGGTTCGTAATCGGCGCCAAGCGCCGGCGTCAGCGGCACCAGGACGACTGCTGCAAGCGCCAGTGCTATAGGCGATTTGAATGTCATGGTCCTCGGCTCCCGAACTTGGCGCATTCGCGATCGCGCGCGCCGTTTCAGACAGCATTGTTAACCATAGTGGTTAAGTGCGGGTTAAGGATAACAAGGCGTTAGCAATTGATTTGATCCGTTTTCGCTCCTCGAGCCGGACGGTGTTACAGGGCAACGCAGCATCTTTAGGCAGCCAAACGAAACCGCCCGGCATCAGCCGGGCGGTCGACGAATTCCTCGATTTCGAAGCGACTACTTCGTGTAGACGGGCTCGGGTTCCGGGACGTAAGGCTCCGGCGGCGCACAGTCCGACCTGCCGAACTGGTAGCGCAGGCCGCCGCGCACTTCGTGAACGTTGATACCTTTGTCATAGCCGGGGCCGACATTGGGGAGGGAGGCATAGTCGAACATCTTACCGCCGTTGATGTGGCTGAAGCGGTAGCCGACATCTAGTTTGACGCGGTCAGTCAGGCAGTAGGATGCGCCCGCCATGGCAGCATAGGCAAACCGCCAGCCCTTGCCACCGGCATGATCAAATGAACCGTCGCTGTCCACGTTGTGCAGTTCATCCCACTTGACCCAGGCACCGCCGATGCCGGCGCCGACGTAAGGCGTGATCCCATGCCAGGTGCCGATATCGACATAGGCGTTGGCCAAGAGCAGCAGCGCCGAATAGGACGAGGTATCGACGGACGTGCAAGGCGTTTGCTGTGGGCCGCAGAAGCCGTTGGTCGAGCCGCGGAATTTGGACTTGCTCATCCAGTCCAGGGTGAGATCGGTGCGGAAATGCTCGTCGATCTGGTAACCAACACCGCCGCCGGCCGAGAAGGCGCCATCCAGCTTGCCTGTATCGAACTTGCCGGGATTCTGGGGCGCCACACCGTAGGTGATGTAGTCGCCACCACGAAACCTCGACCAGTGATAGTCGATGTCGCCGCGGATATACCAGCCGCCGAATTCGGCCGGCTGCTCATAGGCAACCGGTGGCGGTGCCTCCTCGACGACGGGCGGCTCGACGAAATCGGCGGCGAATGCCGGTCCGACGCCGGCAAACAGCGCGGCCAGAAGAGCCATTCTAGCTGTGTTGAACATGCTTATCACCCCTGAGAACCCTCGAACGGCGAACGCGCCCGAAATGTGATTGACCTCAGTTGTGGATAATGAATCGGAAAGGTTAAAAGGCGTTTAACCGTATTGATTAACCACGAATCTCTAAAAGTCGAGCAATCTGGCGGCCGTTGCTGCAGGCGGAGCTGGCCGCGACCCAATAAAAAAGCCCGCCGGCAAGGCGGGCTTTTGAACCGATGTTGGAGGGAGATCAGGCGGCGCTGCGCGTTTCCGAAATGACCTCGACGATGTCGTTGACCACGGACTCGACAAGCTGCGGGTCGTCGCCCTCCGCCATGACGCGGATGAGCGGCTCCGTGCCGGATGGCCGGATGACCAGGCGCCCGGCCTTGCCGAGGCGATTGCGCGCATCTTCGATCGCCGCCTTGACCGGCGCCTCCTCCAGCGGCTTGCCGCCGGAAATATGCACATTCTTCAAAAGCTGCGGCACCGGCTCGAATTTCTTCGACAGTTCGCTGACCGGTCGGTTATGCCGCTTGATGCAGGCGAGCACTTGGAGCGCCGAGACGAGGCCGTCGCCGGTGGTCGAGAAATCGGACAGCACGATGTGGCCCGACTGTTCGCCGCCGACATTGAGTCCATGGGCACGCATGTGCTCGACGACATAGCGGTCACCGACCTTGGTGCGATGCAACTGCAGGTTCATGTCGCCGAGGAAGCGTTCGAGGCCGAGATTGGACATCACCGTCGAGACGACGCCGCCGCCGGCCAGCCGTCCGCTCTGCTGCCAGGATTCGGCGATCAGCGCCATGATCTGGTCGCCATCGACGATCGCGCCGTTCTCGTCGACAATGACGACACGGTCGGCATCGCCGTCGAGCGCAATGCCGATATCGGCGCGCACCTCGTGCACCTTCTTTTGCAGACCGGCCGGATGAGTCGAGCCGCATTCCTTGTTGATGTTGAAGCCGTTGGGCTCGACATTGATGGCAACGACCTCGGCGCCGAGTTCCCACAGCGCGTCGGGCGCCACCTTGTAGGCGGCGCCATTGGCGCAATCGACGACGATGCGCAGGCCCGACAGCGACATCGAGCGCGGCAGCGTGCGCTTGGCGAATTCGATATAGCGGTCATGCACGCCGTCGACGCGTTTGGCGCGGCCAAGCCCATCGGAATCGGCGAGCGCCAGTTCGATATCCTTGTCGAGCATCCCTTCGATACGCTCCTCGATCTCATCGGACAGCTTGTAGCCATCGGGGCCGAACAGCTTGATGCCGTTGTCGTAATAGGGGTTGTGCGAGGCAGAGATCATCACGCCGATATCGGCGCGCAGTGAGCGCACCAGCATGGCAACAGCCGGCGTCGGGATCGGGCCGAGCAGGAAGACATCCATGCCGGCGGCGCACAGGCCGGACACCATGGCGTTCTCGATCATGTAGCCGGAAAGCCTGGTATCCTTGCCGAGCACGACGCGGTGGCGGTGGCTGCCGCGCTGGAACGAGAGGCCGGCGGCCATGCCGACCCGCATGGCGACCTCCGCCGTCATTGGAAACTTGTTGGCGCGCCCACGAATGCCGTCCGTACCGAAATAATGTCCTGCCATGTTCGCCAGCTTCCCGATGGTTCTTTCCGAGCATCTCATGCCATAAAATGGCCCAAGCCCCGTCATCACATTGTATGATTATGGACGACCAATCCTTAGAAAATTGTTGTTTTGTGTGTTTTACGTCACGCTAGTGTGTTGATTTTCAAGTTCCGAGCCCTTGTTGCGGCAGCAGCATCAGAAACATCAACTCAAACCTCATCTGGATCCTTTGGGCTGTGGCAGTGTGGCCTTGAACCCGAATCCGCATCGTGCTGCTCCAGACAGCGGTGGGCTCAGGTCCGCCGCAGCCGCCGATTTGACTGGCTGTCATTCGACGCAGTGTCCTCGCTGGGAACCAGCCATAGGCGCGCGCTCCGTGCAATGCACCCGGACGAACTTGGCGGGGAGACGGTCCCGGCAACGAATTCATCACCTTAAAGAAAAGAATGCACTTCTAAATTTGTCTCTACGCTACTTAGCATCTGGCGCAACCAGCCGTTGAGCGCTATTGCTGCACTGGGACATATCATGAACCGCCGTAGGGAGAAAACGCATGCTCATCCACCGACTTGCCACTTTGACGGGTCTTGCCGTCGCGACCTTATTCCTGGCGGCGCCTGCCAGCGCGCTGACCATGGCCGAGTGCAGCACCAAGTATAACACGGCCAAGGACGCGGGAACGCTTGGCGGGCAGAACTGGAACCAGTTCCGCAAGGCCCAATGCGGCACCGATGCTTCCGCCGCTACAACCGAACCCGCGCCAGCCAAAGCCACGGCCAAGGCTGCCGACACGACCAAGGCAGCCGCCGCCGACGATGCGGCGCCGGGCCTGACGGCGAAGGAGTGCAGCACCAAATACCAGGCCGCCAAGGCTGCCGGCACGCTCAACGGCATGAAGTGGAACGATTTCCGCAAGACCCAGTGCGCCGCCGGCGCGACGGCAGCCGCACAACCCGCCGCCAAGACCAAAGCAGCGGCGGCCAGCAGCGATGACGCAGCGCCTGGGCTGACGGCCAAGGAATGCAGCACCAAATACCAGGCCGCCAAGGCTGCCGGCACGCTCAACGGCATGAAGTGGAACGACTTCCGCAAGAGTGAATGCGCCGCCGGCGCAAGTGCAGCCGCACAACCCGCCGCGGCACCTGCCAAGGCGACGACAGCCGCCGCGACCGATACCGGCAAAGGCGTCAGCATGGCGGATTGCAGCGCCAAATATCAGGCTGCCAAGGCCGGCAACACGCTGAACGGCATGAAGTGGAACGACTTCCGCAAGAGCCAATGCGGCGCCGGCGCAGCCGACGACGACACCCTGCCGGCTCCCGATGCCAAATACACCGGCGATCCGCAACCGCCGACCATCACCGCCCCCCAGGGCGTGAAATTCCCGACGGCGATCTCCAAGAAGTATGCAACCGAGACCCCGGCCAAGGGCCGCATGCACACCTGTCTCGACCTCTACTACGCCAACAAGGACGCCAACACGCTGGGCGGCCTCAGGTGGATCCAGAAGGGCGGCGGCTTCTACAGCCTCTGCAACGCCAAGCTGAAGAGCTGACCGGCGCCACCATCCGACGACATGAGCCCGCGAGCCGCAAGGTTCGCGGGCTTTTTGTTGCTGCCGAACAAGTGAGAGGGCCTTCCGAGGTCGAACCAACTGTCAGATCGTGTTTCTTGGCTCTGTCCGGCCGACATCGATCTCGGCACCACCGGAACTCTCATAGCCAGAAGCAGAAAACCCGCCTCGGCGGGCGGGTCATCAGCGCCAATTGGCACCATACTCAGATTAGTAGCATAGCTGCCGGCACAAAGCAAGAACAAAATGTGGCGCCGCCGGCAAAAAATGCGAGCTTCATTCTCCGGCGCGCCTTGTCGATCTTCCCGAAGTCGTCAACGAGGCCGATAGAAGGCCCCCATTCCTTCGCGCCTCTCTCTGTCCTGCCGGACATCTCCCCCGCGAGGCGGGAGATTGGCCGTCATCGTCACTTTCGCCAATTTCCTGCGATGCAGGAAGGGTCGCATTCCCCAAGAGAAAACGCCGCGGTTAGAGCCGCGGCGTTTCGAAGTCGATCTGTGCCGGGCCGGAGCCTAGCTTGACGGCTGAGGTTCCATGCCGCCTTCGGGCTCGGGGCCTTTCTTGCGGCGGCCGGACTTCGGCACGGCCGACCCGCGGCTCGGCGGCGTGTCGTCGCCAAGGTCGCGCGCGGGCTTATTGCCGGCGATCAGCTGCTTGATCTCCTCGCCGGACAGCGTCTCGTATTCGAGCAGGCCCTGCGCCAACGCGATCCATTCCTTCTTTTTCTTGGTCAGGATGGACCTTGCCGTTGAATAGGCCTCGTCGATCAGCCGGCGCACTTCGGCGTCGATGATTTGCGCCGTCTCTTCCGAGATGTTCTGCGTGCGCGCCACCGAATGGCCGAGGAACACCTCCTCCTGGTTGTCGCCATAGGCGACATGGCCGAGCTTGTCGGAGAAGCCCCAGCGCGTCACCATGGCACGCGCCAGCTTGGTCGCCTGCTCGATATCGGAGGAGGCGCCGGAGGTGATGTTCTCCTTGCCGAACTTGAACTCCTCGGCGACACGGCCGCCCATCATGATGGCGAGGCGCGAGATCATGTATTTGTAGCTCATCGAATAGCGGTCGCCTTCCGGCAGCTGCATGACCATGCCGAGTGCCCGGCCGCGCGGAATGATGGTCGCCTTGTGCAGCGGATCGGCCGACGGCACGTTGAGCGCCAGGATGGCATGACCAGCCTCGTGATAGGCGGTCAGCTCCTTCTCGGCCTGTGTCATCGCCGACGAGCGGCGCTCGGCGCCCATCATGATCTTGTCCTTGGCGTCCTCGAATTCGGCCATGGTGACGAGGCGCTTGTTGCGCCGCGCCGCCATCAGGGCGGACTCGTTGACCAGGTTCATCAGATCGGCGCCGGAAAAGCCCGGCGTGCCGCGCGCGATCACCTTGAGGTCGACATTGGGCGCCAGCGGCACGTTGCGCACATGCACCTTCAGGATCTTCTCGCGGCCGACGATGTCGGGGTTCGGCACCACCACTTGGCGGTCGAAGCGGCCCGGCCTCAGCAGCGCCGGATCGAGCACGTCTGGCCGGTTGGTGGCGGCGATCAGGATGATGCTTTCGTTGGATTCGAAGCCATCCATCTCGACCAGCAACTGGTTCAGCGTCTGCTCGCGTTCATCATTGCCGCCGCCCAGGCCGGCGCCGCGATGGCGGCCGACCGCGTCGATTTCGTCGATGAAGATGATGCAAGGCGCGTTCTTCTTGGCCTGGTCGAACATGTCGCGAACGCGGCTTGCGCCGACGCCGACGAACATCTCGACGAAGTCCGAGCCCGAAATGGTGAAGAACGGCACGTTGGCTTCACCCGCGACCGAGCGGGCGAGCAGCGTCTTGCCGGTTCCAGGAGGACCGACGAGCAGCACACCGCGCGGGATCTTGCCGCCGAGCCGCTGGAATTTCTGCGGGTCGCGCAGGAACTCGACGATCTCTTCCAGATCTTCCTTGGCTTCGTCGACGCCGGCGACGTCCTGGAAGGTGACGCGGCCATGTGCTTCGGTCAAAAGCTTGGCCTTCGACTTGCCGAAGCCCATGGCGCGGCCGGAACCGGACTGCATCTGGCGCATGAAGAATATCCAGACGCCGAGGATGAGGATCATCGGCAGCCAGGAGATCAGGGTGCCGAACAGCGAATTGGAGCCGTCGGATTCAGGACGCGCGTTGATGGTGACGTTCTTGTCCTGCAGCCGCGAAACCAGTGACGGGTCCCCAGGCGAATAGGTCTGGAAACCGTTGGAACTGTCCGTGTAGTTGCCGGAGATACGGGCGCCGGCGATGGTCACCGACTTGATCCGTCCCGCCGCGACTTCCTGCAGGAACTGCGAATAGGGAACATCGCTCGAGGCTCCACGCGTCTGCGGCGTCTGGAAAAGATTGAAGAGAGCGATGAGCAGGACCGCTATGATCGCCCAGAGCGCGAGGTTGCGATAATTCGGATTCATCAATTGTCCCGTTGGTGCCCGCTGGGCGGACACGCGTCGTGAGAGGAAACTTGGCCCTAACATAGGGAGAGCGTCTCCCATTGCCAAGCATAACAGCAGGTCTCGGTTAAGCTTTCGCCCGTGGTAGGCCGGCATTGTGGCCGCCGAACGGCACGGCTGGAACGGGCGCCGCGCCAAGCAACGCGGCGACGGCATCGGCCGGCGCCAGATCGAAGGACGGCAGGAAACGGGCGAAGGGCGCGACTGCCGGATATGCGGCGACAGCCGCCGGCATCGGGCCTTCCCCGGGCAAACCCGGGCCTTCCCCCAGCAAACCAAGGCATTCGCCATCCCGCCAGAGCGCCGGCTCGGCGGCCAGGGCGGCACGCACAAGGCTTGCCGGCGTGCCATGCCCGGCAATTGCCCGCTTTGCGGCAAGAGCCGCCCCGAGCGGTGCTACCAACAGCGGCGCGATCAACAATGCACCTGGACTGTCGCCCAATGTGATCCGTCTGCGGCCGTCCCACAGGGCACTGCCGGAAACCGCAACAGGGGGCGGCAGATCGCGCAATTCGCGGTGCAGAAAGATGCCGGTACGCCGGGCATCGATCACGGTCCGCGACAATGTGGCACAAAGCGGCCCGGTGCGGAACCGGCCGAAAAGGGCTTCGCTGCGGGCCTGGTCGGGAAGGAAGGCGGTGCCGCCGGTCGCCGCCAGCAGGATGCGCAGCGCATAAATGGCCGACCGGCTGTCGGCGGCCGTCGCAAAATCCCGATCGAGCCGGACGAGGCCGGCGGCCGGCCTGGAGGCCAAGCTGCGGATCAGCATGGCCGCGCGATGTCCCAGCTGCTCACGCTCGACCGCCGCCTTGCTGGCCAGCGCCATAGCTTCAGCCATGCGAGGCGCATCGTCGCCTTCAACAAGTGCTGCGCGGACGCGCGGCCGCTCGAAAGCGGTGTCGGCATTGGTCGGATCTTCGATCCAGACAACCTGTTCACGCCGCAGGAATTCGCGCAGCTCAGCACGCCTTACGCCGAGCAGCGGCCGCACGATCCAGTGCCGCCACTCGTAGAGGGTTGCCGGCGCCATGCCGGCAAGGCCCCGCGCTTCGTCGCGCGGCCTCTCCTCACCTGGCCCGTCGTCACGTGCTTGCCGCATCAGCACGGTCTCGGCCTGGTCGTCGGCGGTGTGGCCGGTCAGGATCAGGCCGATGCCTGCCGCTTCGGCGGCCTCGGCGAGCAGCCGGTAGCGGGCTTCGCGCGCGGCGGCGGGCAGGCCGGTCGATGGTTTGTGCCCCGACCAGGCGAGGATGCGATGGGCAATGCCGCGCGCCGCGCACAGCCTGGCCACGGCTTGCGCTTCCGCTGCCGCTTGCGGCCGCAATTGATGATCGATCGTTACCGCCAGCAATTTCGTTGCCGGGGCGTTACGATCGAGATGGGCTTTGAGGAGGAGGAGAAGGGCGGTCGAGTCGCTGCCGCCGGACACGGCCGCAACAGCGCCGTTGGAAAAGTCGATCCGCGAAAAATCCGAAAGGTCAGGCTCGCTGTCGAGCGTCATGCATGTCGCCCAAGCGTGGGCCCGGTTTTGCGGCAACGACACGCAACGGAAAAACTAGCACGCCGCGAGTGCCCTTTCCTGCTTGACCCGCTCCTTGAGCGCGCCGGAAATATCGGGGTAGCGCTTGCCGATCTCGCTGAAAGTGGCACAGGCCACGTCGCGCTGCTTCAGCCCGACCAGTGAAACGCCGAGCTTCAGCAGCATGTCTGGCGCCTTCTTGGCCTTGGGATAGTCCTTGCTGGCAGCGAGGAAAGTCTCGGCCGCATCGCGGTATTTCTGCTGGCCGAGCAGCGATTCACCAAGCCAGTAATGCGCGTCCGCTGCTTTGGCGTCCTTGGGAAAACGGGCGATATGGTCGCGGAAGCCCTGTTCGGCGGTGCTGTAGTCGCCCGACAGGATGAACTGGTAAGAATTGCGGTAAAGCTCTTCCGGATCGTTGGTCGACGGGAGTGCCGCGACCACCGTATCATCGGATTTACCGGCCTTGTTGCCGGCTGCGCTGGCGCCGTTGGCTGGGGCCGTATTCTGCCGCGGCGCATTCGCTTGCGCATTGCCATCGGCTTCGACGACATTGCCGTTTTTGTCGACGGTGATGGTGCCGAACGTCTTGGGCGGCGCGCCGGGGATCAGCTTGCCGGGATCGCCGTTGGGCGATTCGACGATGACGTCCTCGACGCTCTTATCGCCTGCTGGCGGCGCGTCCGCAGCGGCTGGAGCCGGCGTTGCCGGCGCCTCCGCCACGTTACCGTCGCCATTGGGGCTGTCGCTGCTGGGCGCGGCCTCGGACTTCTTCTGCTCGGCCGGCTGCTGCGCGCCTTGCGGACCGCCTTCCAGCTGCTGGAAGCGGAATTCGTTGTCTTCCTGCTGCTTGCGGATCTGCTCCTGCATCTGCAGGACCTGGAAATTGAGTTCCTCGATCTTGCCATTCATCTGCCGGAGCTGTTCCTCCAGCGCCGGAGTGCCGGTGCCATCCTGTTGCGCGAATTGAACCTGATCCGGCTTTTTCTTTTCGCCAAAAATGCCGGGCAGTTTGATCGTCGGCAGGTGGAAGGAAAAACCGCTTTCCGATGACTGCCCGGTGCCGTTTGCCCCGTCAGCAAGTGCCGCGATACTTGATACGAGCAGCAGCGCAAGCGTGCCGCTCAAGACCGATCTGAAATGCATGTGCCTCTCGCCGTGAAACCATTGTTGCGCGCCTCTCATTCGAAGTAGACCAGCCAACTGGGACTAGCCAGACGCTCTCGGCTCTTAACAGGACGTGAGACTTCGGCCAAATTTTGTTTGGAGCGAGCAGATATGAAAAAGGCGGCCCTGCGGCCGCCTTTCGCACCAAGTGTTGCATTTTTGCCGATCAAGAACCGGCGCCGCCCAGCGTGGTAACGGCGCGGCGGTTCTGCGACCAGCAGGAGATGTCGTCGCAAACCGCGACCGGACGCTCCTTGCCGTAGGAAATGGTCTTCAGGCGCTGCGCCGAAACACCCTTGGCGACCAGGAAGTCGCGTGTGGCGGCAGCACGGCGGGCGCCGAGCGCCAGATTGTATTCGCGCGTGCCGCGCTCGTCGGCATGGCCTTCGATGACGATGGCATACTGCTTGTACTGGTTCAGCCACTGCGCCTGGCGCGACAGCGTCGTCTGCGCATCGGCGCGGATCGAGGACGAATCGGTGTCGAAGAAGATGCGGTCGCCGATGTTGACGGTAAAGTCCTGGGCCGATCCGGGCGTTGCCGCGCCGGCGCCGTTGAGGCCGAGATCGGCGGCGCTGTTCGGCGTCTTCTTCGAGGCGCAACCGGTGATCGCGAGCATCGCGACCAGCGCGATCATGACCGGGTTTGTGGTAAGTGCTGCGATACGGCCCATGCCGCCTCTCCTTCGCAATTCGAGTGATTTCATTGATCGTCCAGTAACCACGTTTGGGTTAACCGGCGCTCAAGAAACACGGTTAAAATTTGGTTTTCGGCTGCCGTCCGCAACCGTTCTGCCGAGGGGCGACAATGAGCGCGGACCGTAGGCGGAAATGCGGCTAAAACATGAAAAAGAGGGAATTGAGGAACTGAAGAACCGAGGAATTGAGGAATTGAGGAATTGAGCAAAGAGATCACCTCAGCTTCTCTCTGAGATTGACCAGCATTCCGTAGATACGGGCATAGGATTGCAACCAATCGTCGCGTTGCGCCTGCGTGATGTACTCGAGGTCGAACGCATACGAAATCCAGGTCTCCACCTCACTGTATGATCCTATGGCCATCGAAATGAAGCGTGCGAATTCGGGCTTGGAGTGAGTCTGTTTAGCAAAGCCTTCGGCGAAATTGGCGCAGATCGCCTTGCTGGAACGACGTAGTTGATCGGCGAGCGCGTATTGCTCCATTTCGGAAAAGCAAGCGTGGCTCTGTGTACCCCAAGGGAAACCGCATAGGCACGCTTATAGACTTCTAAATCCCTCGCGTGCTCGATGTAGACCCCTGCCTTCTCCATTCTTCAGTTCTTCAACTCGTCAACTCGTCAGTTCTTCAATTCCTCAGTTCTTCTTCCATCACTCCAGCAGCGGCGACCAGGCCGGATCCGAGGCGAAGTTCGCCGTCGGGATCGACTGTTCGTTGCGGCCGGTGAGATCGACCGAAACAAGTTTTGGTCCACCATTGGAATCGCGGAAGAACATCAGCACCCGGCCGTTGGGCGCCCAGGTCGGCCCTTCCTGCTGAAAGCCGGTGGACAGGATGCGCTCACCCGAACCGTCGGTGCGCATGACGCCGATCTGGAATTCGCCGCCGGTCTGCTTGGTGAAGGCGATGAGATCGCCGCGCGGCGACCACACCGGCGTCGAATAGACGCCGTCGCCAAACGAGATGCGGGTCTGGCCCGAGCCGTCGGCGCCCATCACATAGATCTGCGCGCGGCCGCCGCGATCCGAGGTGAACACCACCTTGCTGCCGTCAGGCGAGTAGGACGGTGAGGTGTCGATCGCGGTCGAATTGGTGAGCCTGGTCGTCGAGCGGCTTCTCAGATCCATGGCGAAGATGTTGGAATTGCCGTCATCGCGCAGCAGGCTCATGATCACCTTCTGGCCGTCCGGCGAAAAGCGCGGCGCAAACGTCATGCCGGGGAAATTGCCGACCAGCTCGCGCTGCCCCGTCTCGATCTGCAAAAGGTAAACCCGCGGCTGGCCGCTCTCGTAGGACATGTAGGTGATTTCCTGCCGGTTCGGCGAGAAGCGCGGCGTCAGCACGATCGATTTGCCGTTCGAGAGATAGCGGACGTTGGCGCCGTCCTGGTCCATGATGGCAAGCCGCTTCTTGCGCGCATTCTTGGCACCGGACTCATCGATGAAGACGACGCGCGTGTCGAAATAGCCCTTCTCGCCGGTCAGCCGCTCGTAGATCGCATCGGCGATGATATGGCCGACGCGCCTGGTATTGGCGTCGTTGGCGAAGAACTGTTCGCCCGAGAGCTGCTGGCCGGCGAAGGCGTCCCACAGCCGGTACTGGGCGCGGACACGGCCGTCGGCTTCCTTGCCGACGCTGCCGGTGACCAAAGCCTGGGCGTTGATTACCTTCCAGTCCTCGAAGCGGGGCGTGGCATCCGGGTTGGAGATCTTTTCAATGAAAGCGCTCTTGTCGATCGGAGCAAACAGGCCCGAGCGCTTCAAATCGTCGATGACGATCCCCGATATCTCCGCGCCCAACGCGTCGCCCGATTGAAAGTCGGTGATGGCGATCGGCAGAGGCTCGATATTGGGTTGAGTCAAATCGAGTTGGACCAACGCCTTTGCCGGCAGCGTGGCGAGCCCGCTCATGGCGGTCGCAATCGTGCCGATCAGCATCAGCGTCGTAAGCAACTTCTTCATTCGTTCAGCCTCGTTGTTCTCTCGGCAATCAATACATGTCGCTGGGGATGAAATTGACCTCGACCTCGTTCCATCCCAGTTCGCCGTCATACTTTGCGACGGGCAGATTGTAGGGCGCACATCGCAGCACTGCGCGCCGCGCTGCTTCCGAGGCAACTCGGGAGCCCATTGAGCCATCGCCTGCGGATCCGACTTCCGGAGCGCCGTCGATCTCGCCATTTTGAGTGAGCTTCATCCTGATGGTGACTTTTTGGCTGTCGCCATCGAATGTGCCGGGTGTCACACTCCAGCAGCGTTTGATCTGGGCCTTCAGGCCATCAAGCTCGCTCTGCGAGAGTTTGGTGCCTTGGTTCTTCTCGCCGCCGAGCGAAGCCTGCTGGGTCGAGCGCTTGGCGCCGCCGCCGGACGGTTTCTGCTTGTCCAGCAGCGCCGAAATCTCGTCGGCATTGAATTGCTTGTCGTCCGATTTCGGCCTGGACGAGGCTTCCTTGACCGGCTTGTCGGTGTCCTTGCGCTCCGGCGCCTTCGCGCTTTCAGCCTGGGCCGGCTGCGGCTTCGGCCGAGCCTCGGGCGCCGGCGCCGAGTCCGGAAGCTGCGCCTCCTCGGTCGGCGGTTGCTTGGCAATCGCCTCGGCGACGGCATCCGGCTTGACCTCGGGCTGCGGATCGATCGCGGCGGTCTTGTCCTGCGGCGGCGTGGGCGTCGGCTCCTTGGCCGGCGTCGGCTTGGGATCGGTCTGCTTGACCGGTTCGGGCTTGACCTCTTCCTTCGGCTGCGGCACCGGCGCTACCTCCGTTGCGGGAATAGGCTTCGGCTTTTCCGGCGGCTTCGGCACGTCCTCGGGCTTGGGCTTTTCGACCGGCGTCGGCGCGGGTGGCGGAGCCGCCGTCATATCGACCGGCTTGGGCTTGGCCTCAGGCGTCGGCGGCTTGTCGGTATCGATGCTGTTCTCGCCGACTTTCTGGGCATCGGGAACGATGTCGGGACGCTGTGTCGGCAGCGGCGCCGGCTTTTCGTGCATCACGGCTTTCTTGTCGCCCTGCAAAACCTGCGAGACGGCCTCCATCGGCACAATGTCGACTGCGACCGACTCGACATCGGACGACGGAAGCGCAGCCGGCGCCGACAGCGTGAACAGCCCGAAGGCGATCGCCACCGTATGCAAGATCACCGATGTGGTGAGGCCGGTCCTCATCTCGCGTTTATTGATCCTGTTTCGGCAGTGTAATCAGGCCGAGGTTCTTGTAGCCTGCGTCCTGGATGAGACCCATCACCACCATCGCGTCGCCATAATTGGTGGTCTTGTCGCCCTTGACGTAAATGCGCTCTTCGTAGCCGGTCTTAGAAATCGCCTTCAGCTTGGCGATCAGCTCCTCCTGCGGGATTTCGGTCTCCTGTACGAAGATCTTGCCTGTGCCGTCGATCGTAATCGTAATCGGCTGGGTATCGGCGTTCATCGCCTTGGCCTTCGTCTCCGGCAGGGTGACCGGCACGCCGACCGTCAACATGGGTGCGGCGACCATGAAGATGATCAGCAGCACCAGCATCACGTCGACCATCGGCGTGACATTGATTTCCGATATCATCGCGTGATGGCGGCCGCGCCGCCTGTGGCCTCGACCACCGCGTCCTCCGCCACCCGCGCCTACAGACATTCCCATGATCGTTCCTCAGGCCTTCTGCGCGACTTTTTCATCGATTTGGCGCGAGAGTATGGCGGAGAACTCATCCGCGAACCCTTCCATGCGGACGGCGATCTTGCTCGCGTCGGACGACAGCTTGTTGTAGGCGATGACGGCGGGGATGGCGGCGAGCAGGCCGATGGCCGTCGCCAGCAGCGCTTCGGCGATACCGGGCGCGACCACCGACAGGCTGGTGTTCTTCGAAGCGGCGATCGCCTGGAACGAGGTCATGATGCCGATCACGGTGCCGAACAGGCCGATGAAGGGCGCCGCCGAGCCGGTGGTGGCGAGGAAGCCGAGCCGCCCTTCCAGCTTTTCCATCTCGCGGGTCAGCGCCAGATCCATAGCCTTGTCGATGCGGGTCTGCAGGCCGAGCGGCGATTTTGCGCCCTTCTCGAAGCTCTTCTTCCATTCGCGCATGGCGGCGACGAAGATCGCGCTCATGCCGGTCGTCTTGCGGTCGGCGAGCGTGCGGTAAAGCTCTTCCAGCGACTGCCCCGACCAGAACACCTGTTCGAAGCGGTTGAGCGCCAGCCGCATGCGGGCATAGGCGACGAGCTTGTCGACGATGATCGCCCAGGTCCAGATCGAGGCACCAAGCAGCCCGATCATGACCAGCTTGACCACCCAACCGGCCTGCATGAACAAGGCCCAAATCGATAAATGCGCGCCCGGTTCGGCGAGAGCGATGTTTTCCATGTTACGTCCTTAAAGATTTTCCGGGCGTGGCTGGCGGCTGGCCCATGGGCATCCCTTGTGGTCCGTTCGCGTTAAGCTTGCGGAATAACCCCAAATGCACCGTTGGCGGCCTTTTCGGGGCAAATATTGGTGAAAGGAAGGCGCTTGGATTCTTCCAATCTTAACCAATCCCTTCATGGACCGTTATGGTTAAGGATGGGTTAGGACGTACAGCGCGGCGCATTGCCGCGCCCCGACGACCAGCCCGGCGATCCTCGCCTCGACCGGGAGCTCCGGATCTTCCGCCTCTGAACTCTTATTTGCGCGTTCCGGGCATGAAGGCTGCCACCCAATCCTTGGGAAAGCGCCGCGGCCGGCCGTTCTCGCCGACGATCGCCGCTTCGACCCGCGCCTCGACCAGCACTTCGCTGCCGCGTTTCAACTGCTGCGCCATGACGATGCGGGCGCCGGAAATGTCTTCGGTGCGCGTATCGATGGTCAGGATGTCATCCATGCGGGCCGAACCGCGGAAATCGATCTCCATGCGCCGCACCACCCAGACTATTTTCTCGCCATGCTTGCCGTCGGCAAGCTCGGTGTGGTGGACGCCGGCCAGCCGCAGATAGTCGGACCGGCCGCGCTCGAAGAATTCGAGATAGCGCGCGTGGTAGACGACGCCGGAAAAATCGGTGTCTGCATAATAGACCCGCGCCATCAATCGATGGCCGAATTCCGTGAGCGCGCCGGAAAGTCCGGCGGACAATGCCGATTCACCGTGATCGTCCATTGCTGTCCTTTTGGCCCGACAGGCCCTGTTTCAAGCAACACCTGTTTTGCGCATAGACCGGCGATGATCAAGACCTGGAGGGCTGGGCCGGGGACTGCCAGCACCGAAGCCATAAGCAGCGGAACTTAGGGTTCTTCCTGGAACAGGCTGATCTGCTGCTGCGCCAGGTCCTTTGGCGCGTCGAGGCCGAGATGCCGCCAGGCATTGGCCGCCAGCACGCGGCCGCGCGGGGTACGCATGATGAAGCCTTGCTGGATCAGAAAGGGTTCGATGATGTCCTCGATGGCATCGCGTGGCTCGGAAAGCCCGGCCGCGATGGTCTCGATGCCGACCGGCCCGCCGCCGAAATTCCGGGCGATCATCGACAGATAACGGCGGTCGAGCGCGTCGAGGCCGAGCCCGTCGACCTCCAGCCGCGTCAGCGCCTCGTCGGCGACCTTGCGGTCGACATGACCGTCGCCGGCAACGCTGGCGAAGTCGCGCACCCGGCGCAACAGCCGGCCGGCGATGCGCGGCGTGCCGCGCGCCCGCCGGGCGATCTCCAAGGCACCGTCGCCGCCGAGCGGCATGGCAAGGATGCGGGCGCCGCGCCGCACGATCTGCTCGAGTTCCTCGACCGAGTAGAAATTGAGCCGCACCGGAATGCCGAAGCGGTCGCGCAGCGGGTTGGTCAAAAGGCCGAGCCGGGTGGTGGCGGCGACAAGCGTGAAGCGGGCCAGGTCGATCTTGACCGAGCGCGCCGCCGGCCCCTCGCCGATGATCAGGTCGAGCTGGAAATCCTCCATCGCCGGATAGAGGATTTCCTCGACCGCCGGGTTGAGCCGGTGGATCTCGTCGATGAACAGCACGTCGCGGTCTTCGAGGTTGGTGAGCAGCGCCGCGAGATCACCGGCCTTGGCGATGACCGGACCCGAGGTCGAGCGGAAATTGACGCCGAGCTCGCGCGCCATGATCTGCGCCAGCGTCGTCTTGCCGAGGCCGGGCGGGCCGACGAACAGCACATGGTCGAGGGCTTCGCTGCGGCCCTTGGCGGCCTCGATGAAGACTTTGAGATTGGCCCGCACCGCCGCCTGGCCTACGAAGTCGCCAAGCGTCTGCGGCCGCAAGGTCTGCTCGGCGTCCTCGCCGCGTCTGTCGGGAGCAATGAGGCGTGGCGAAAGGCTCATGCGCATACCGCCCGAAAGAAAAAGTTTGTATCGATACCGATCAACGTCACCCGGCACCCTCTCGTTCGTCGCCGTGCTCCTTGCCAACAACATGGCGGCCCACTGCATCTCTTACCACCGCGTCGATCTGTTCCAGCGCAGCAGGCCCGTCAGGTGGATCGCCTAGAAATCCAGCGACGTCGGCAAATTCGAGATTGCGCGGCGTTCCTATCAGGAGACCATCCACGACCGTCCCCGCAACAGTATCGCCTGACTTGAGCGACAACTCGTTCCGGACTTTCTTTGGAATCGTAAGCTGCCCCCTGGAGGTCAAGCTTGCATATCCGACCATGCTCTTGTTCCTAGTCGGAATTTATTTGTCGGGCAACGTCTCACCGTGCCAGCTCCTTCAGCCCGAAGCGGATCAGCTTCGACGCGTCCGCCTCTTCGCCTGCCGTCTTCAGCGCCGCCGCCACTGCATTGGCGGCGGTGTCTCGCGAATAGCCGAGATTGACCAGCGCCGAGACGGCATCGGTGATCGGCGCCGAGGCGACGCCCTCGCCGAGCTCCTGCTTCAGGCCGATGGTGCCGGAGGCAGTGCCCGCATAGGCCGGCGTCTTGTTCTTCAATTCGGTGACGATGCGCTCGGCCACCTTCTTGCCGACGCCCGGCGCACGGCTGACCATGGCGATATCGCGCAACGCAATCGCATTGGCGAGATCGGCCGGCGCCAGCGTCGATAGGATGGCCAGCGCCACCTTGGCGCCGACGCCTTGCACATTGTTCATCAACAGCCGGAACCATTCGCGCTCCAGCACCGACTGGAACCCATAGAGCCGCAGCATGTCCTCGCGCACATAGGTCTCGATGAACAGCACGACCGCCTCGCCCGGCCGCGGCAATGCCGCCAGCGTGCGCGCCGAGCAGTAGGCGACGTAGCCGACGCCATGCACGTCAACGACGCAGAAATCCTCGTCGATCTCGTCCAGCGTGCCTTTTAACTTGCCGATCATTTGAGCTTGCCGATCATGCCGGGTGGGTTTCCGGAGAGATGATATCGAGGTCCGGGAAATAGCTGCGATAGCGCGCGGCATCGCGCGTCAGCAGCCGATGCCCGGCGACAACCGCATGGGCGCCGATAAAGAAATCCGGCAGCGTTCGTTCGCCAATGCCGCCGGCCCGGCGATAGCGCGAGTGCGTGAGACCAGCGAGGAAGGCTGCTTCCCACGGCAGGAATTCGCGATCCATCTTGAGCATGTCGACTGCTTGGCGAAGGGCCTGTTCGGTCGCAATCAACGGCGCGAGCTCGGACCAGACGATTGCATTGATTACGAGTGCGCCGTCGCGCCGGCATGCGGTAATCGCGGATGCCGACCATTTCGTCTCCCGTCCGGCAGGACCCCAAACGTCGATCAGGACATTTGTGTCAATCAATGTCGAGATCTTCACGTGGGCCCCTCAGCCATTCCATATATTCGTTCGCCGTCATGCCTCCCAGATCCAGCGTACCGGCCATACGGCCGAGCATCTGGCTGAATCTGCGCGAGGCTTCCTCCTCCGACATGTTTTCGTCGACGGCTATGACACGAGCCCCGTCCTCGGTGGGGACGAACTCCACCTCCGAGCCCGGGCTGATACCCAGATGATCCCGTATTTCCTTCGGGATGGTCACTTGGCCCTTGGTGGTAACGCGCATGGTAATACCTCGTTGGTATTACTTATTGCCCACTGGAGAACAAGTCAAGAACAACCTTATCCGGCCAGCGCCACCATCCTGTAGGCGATGCTCTGCCGGTGATGCGCGTGACAGATGGCGATAGCCAGCGCGTCGGCAGCGTCATCGCTGTCGAACGTCGCCTTCGGCATCAGCACCTTGACCATCATGTGGATCTGCTTTTTGTCGCCATGGCCGACGCCGATCACCGCCTTTTTGACGGCGTTTGGCGCATATTCGGCAACGACAAGGCCGGCACGCGCCGGCACCAGCATGGCGATGCCGCGTGCCTGGCCAAGTTTCAACGTCGCCGCCGCGTCCTTGTTGACGAAAGTTTGCTCGACCGCCGCCTCGTGCGGCATCGCGGCATGCAGGACCTCGGCGAGCCCGTCATGCAATTGGCAAAGACGCACCGCCAGCGCGGCCTTGTCGTCGGACCGCACCGTGCCGGAAGCGACGAAGCGCAGCGAATTGCCGAGGCTCTCGACGATGCCCCAGCCGGTGCGCCTCAGCCCCGGATCGATGCCGATGATGCGAATCGCTTCCCCCATCCGTCAAGTCTACCTTCGGGGGGACAGCGATGCCAGCGAAATGTGAACAAACCAGAAACAGCAAGCCGAGTCTGTTTAGAGAATGTTTGAGAGTCGCTCTGGCGAGACAGATGGCTTGGTTTTCGAGAACCGGAGCGGAGCGTACATAAGTACGCGAGCACCGGAAGCGCAGAAAGCGGCGCTAGTCTCGTCGTTTGAATAACTGTTGGCGCGAGCGACAGACGGTCCTCTGATCCTTTGGCGGATGTGACAGCCATCTCGGTTTCAACCGCGCAATGCTGCCGCAACGACGCTCTCCAGTGGCGTTGTCGGTCGACCGATCAGCCGGCTCATGGCGCCGCCGTCATCGAACAACGCTCCGCGTGAGGCTGCAATGTCGGCATCGGCCAGGATAGCGGCGAGATCGGCGGGCAGCCCGGCGCCTGTCAACACGCCCTCATAGGCCACCCCGGCAAGATCGTTGTAGGCGATCGCCTTGCCCGATTGCCGCGAGACCTTCGCCGCAAGCTCGGCGAGCGTGAACGCTTGGTCCGCCGCGAGCTCGTAAATCCTCCCTGCTTGATCCTCGCTCGTCAGCACCACGGCCGCGGCCTCGGCATAATCCTGCCGCGCCGCGGACGAGAAGCGCCCCTCATTTGCGGCGCCGATGAAGGCGCCGTGCTCCAGAGCCGCCGGGAGCGCCATCAGATGGTTCTCGGTGTACCAGCCGTTGCGCAGGATGACGGCGGGTAGGCCGGAGGCCGCGATGACCTCCTCCGTCTGCCGATGTTCGACCGCGAGCCTCGCGGGAGACGTGTCCGCATGCAGCATGCTTGTGTAAGCGATCAGCGAAACCCCCACCCGTTGGGCGGCCTTGATCACTGACCGATGCTGCGGCAAGCGGCCGCTGACTTCGGTCGAGGAAATCAGCAGCAGTCTATCGACGCCGGCCAGCGCCATCGGGAGCGTGTCGGGACGATCATAGTCCGCCTCCCGCACGACTACGCCGCGTTGGACAAGATCGCTGGCCTTTGCCGGATCACGAACCGCCGCAACGATCCGGCTGGCCGGAACTGTCTTCAGCAGTGCGTCGATCACGAGACGGCCAAGCTGTCCTGTTGCTCCAGTTATTGCGTACATCGTTCTGTCCATTTCGTGGTTGGATGGATTGAGAGCCTCAGATAGCGGCTCTCGTTACCCGCGGAAACCACGTATCTTGTAGTTACCATCATTTTCCGGTAACCAACTGGAAACTCTCATGGAAGATGCGCGATGGTCCTCAGGATGCGAACGAAGGTGAAGGCGCTTCCCGGCTGCCCCATGTCGAGGTGCATGGCGCTGCTTGGCGGGTGCTGGACACCCGAGGTGCTCTGGTCCTTGAGCGACGGCCCGCGCCGGTTCTCCGAATTGCGCCGCGATATCCCAGCCATTTCGGCGAAGGTGCTGACCGGCAGGTTGCGCGATCTCGAGGAGCGTGGCGTCCTCGCACGCCACGTGATGCCGACATCGCCGCCGACCGTGGAGTATGAGCTGACGTCATTGGGGCAGGAGCTGCTCCCAGCGATCAGGTCTATCGTGGAGGTCGGATCGCGCCTGCTGCTGCGTGATTCTCCCCGCCTGATGATCGCGAGCCCATCCCTTCGCGGTTAGTCTAGATGGCCGCCGGAGTAGAATTATGAAACGGTCTCTCAGCCGCGGGCGAAAGCCGTGTTGAGCAGCGTGATCTGGTCGGAGACCGGATTGAGGCGACGGCTCGACGGCGGCACCTCGGCAAGGCCGCCATAGATCTCCTCGTCCATGCGGCGCACCAGCGCCTGCAGCCGCAGCGAACGGTTGACGAGGTCGATGAAATCCTTCGGCAGCTCGGCCCAGCCGGGCGCCTCGTCATGCGCCGAGGCAGTGTCGAGACGCACCTTGGATTTTTCTGAGGCCACCTGATCGCGGGTCATCTCGCCGGAATTCGCCGCCCGCTGCAAAAGCAGCCACGAGGCGACCTGCATCAGCCTGGTGGTCAGCCGCATCGATTCGGCCGCATAAAGCGTCGCCGCCAGCCTCGACAGCTTCTTGGCCTCGGCGCGGCCCTTGCCGTCGAGATATTCGGCCGCCTGCTCGACCAGGCCCATGCCTTCCTGATAGAGCGGCTTGAAGGATTGGGAGAAAACCCGGCGCTCCGCCAGCTTGATGGTTTTCGCGCTCGCCTTCGAAGGCTCGTTCATCGCTACGCCCCTGCACTTGCCTGACAGCCGGCCGATTCGGCTCTTGGCCGCCATATCCGGCAGCCTAAACGACTGAAGCTTGAAAATGCGCTTCGCTGCCAGCGAAGGCAAGCACATGTTTAACAAACGGTTAACGGACGCATTTAGCCGGAAGGACGCCCATGCCGGCGGACAAAAAAAGAGCCGCGGATAAGGCGGCTCTCAGGAGTTTAACAGGGAGGCGTCAAACAAAGTGGCTCCAACCACTCGGTAAGAATCCAGATCACTGGATGGACATAGTAAACGCCTGTAAAGCTTAACGAAGCCTTAACGCAGGGCATATTTTTCGATCAAGCGCCCAGCATCTGTGCCGTAACAGCACAGCTGACTGGCCACGGCACCCGTTCCCACTACCGGCTGGAAAGTCGGGGCGACGCGCTTGCGCCATGTTTCCTCCAGATCGTGACCGACATATCGAAACAGATCCGCTCGCCGCGCGACATCGTTCCGAAACAGGCGCCGCGCTAAACGCCCGTTCCTCGCAACGAGGCGGAGCAAACCTTGCGCTCCGGCAATCATGACAATCTCTCAAGGAGCGAACAATGGACTGGTACTCGGCCGTTAAATTTCTGCACATCGTCTCGGCGATCCTCTGGGTCGGCGGCGGCTTCACGCTGATGCTGCTCGCGGTACGCGCCGACCGCGCTGGAAACGTCGAAGGCATGCTGCAGGCGATGCGCGCCACCGGCGAGCTCGGCAACCGGTTCTTCGCGCCGATGTCGATGCTGACATTGCTTTTCGGCCTCATCATGTGCGGCTTCTGGGTCGGCTTTTCCGATCTGTGGGTGCTGATCGGCCTTGCCGGTTATGCGACGACCTTCTGCATCGGCATGTTCATCTTCAAGCCGACTGCCGACCGCATGGCAGGCATGATCGCCAAGGATGGCCTGACGCCGGCAGTGCTTGCCCAGGGCCAGCGCGTCCTCAGCGCCGCGCGCTTCGATTATTCGGTGATGCTGGTGATCATCGCGGACATGGTGCTGAAGCCGACGCTGCACGACATCACCATTCTGGGCTGCATGGCGCTCGTACTCGCAACCGGCATTGCCCTGGCGCTTGGCAGGACGCGGCAGCTGCTGCCGAGTGCCGCCTGAGGTGTAAGGATATCCGGCGGCGGCCGAATGGGGCCGCCGTCTTACAGGAGGCCGGCGATGCCGTCCCACAGAAGCTTGACCGCGACGACCGCCACGGTCGCATAGGTGAAGGGATAGAACAGCTCCGGCCGCATCCGCCGCACCAGCCAGGCGCCGGCGATGGTCGACAGCGGCGCCAGTGGCATCAGCACCGCCGACGCCGTCAAATTGGTGGTATCGAACTGGCCGAGCGCGAAATAAGGGATGAGCTTCAGCGCATTGGTGACGGCGAAAAAGATCGCCGCGGTGCCCGACAGCACCTTCGGATCGAGCCTGATCGGCAGCGCATAGACCTGAAAAGGCGGGCCGCCGACATGGGCGACGAAGCTGGTGAACCCGGCAACGGTACCCCAGAAGCCGGCGGCGACGCGGTTGGGCTCCGCTGCGTGGCCGGCACCGTGGCGGAGTTGCAAATAGAGCCAGCGCAGCACGAAGATCAGGGCAACCGCGCCGACGATCAGCCGCACCATCTCTTCGGTTACAAGTGCCGCCGTCAGCCAGCCAAGGGCAATGCCGATCACGGCGCCCGGCATCATGTCGGCCAGCATCTTGCGGTCGAAGATACCCCACCACGTCCACACCGAGACAATGTCCATCAGGCACAGAATTGGCAGAAGAATTGCGGCAGCCTGAACCGGCGGCATGGTCAGCGCCATCAACGGCACGCCGACAAAACCGACGGCGCCTCCGAAGCCGCCTTTCGACAGGCCGACGAGGATGACGGCCGGAATGGCCGCGGCATAGAACCAGGGATCGACGAGCAGGCCTGACATGGGGAAGGGACGCTGGAGGGAAAGTTGAACTCTGGAATAGACCAGAAATGGCCAGACCGCGACCGCAAACGCAAATATGTGGGCCACGCCACCGAAATCCGTCACATGTTTGGCATGTCGAGCGGCGGCGGGCGTCTCCGGATCGGCTGCGCCTTGATGATGGCGGTGCTGGTTTCGGCCTTGTCGGCGATGCGGTCGAGAATCCCGTCGAGCTCGCCGATCGAGCGGACGAACAGCCGGGCAACGAAGCAGTCATCGCCCGTCACCTTGTCGCATTCGCCGAATTCCGGGATTTCCTCGATCAGCTTCTGGACGATGTGCAGCTTGCCCGGCAATGGCCGGATGCGAACGATCGCCTGCAAGGCGTAGCCGAGCGCCTGCGGATCGATGTCGATGGTGAACGCGCGGATGACGCCGCGATCCTCTAGCCGCCGAAGCCGCTCCGAAACGCTTGGTGACGACAGCCCGACCTGCAGCGCCAGTTCCTTCAGCGAGGTCCGTGAATCCTTGACCAGGATATCGAGGAGCTTTCTGTCGAGCTCGTCCAGCATTTTACAATTCCAAGAAAAAGCCGATGTCTACCTAATTAAATGAGGTTCGTCCTGCATATCACCAGCTGCAAGTCATGGAAATACCCGATCCGCCGTGGGATTATAAAATCTCAACGGGTTTCAGGAGCATCCATGGACAACACGGTACGCGGCACGATCGAAATGACGGCGGCGATGGCGATCCTCGGCACGATCGGCTGGTTCGTCGTCCTTTCCGGCCAGCCCATCATGGACGTGGTGTTCTGGCGCTGTGCTTTCGGTGCGGTAACGCTGCTGATCATCTGCGCGGCGCTGGGACTGCTGCGTGGCAGGCTGTCGCTTCGCATCGTCGCGATCGCGGCTCTCGGCGGTGCTGCCATCGTTATCAACTGGCTGTTGCTGTTCAGCGCGTTTTCCCGCGCGTCGATCTCGATCGCCACGGCCGTTTACAACACGCAGCCCTTCATGCTGGTAGGTTTTGGCGCGCTCTTCTTCTCCGAACGGCTGACGGTGACCAAGCTGACCTGGCTCGGCATCGCCTTTGCCGGCATGCTGCTGATCGTGCAGGCCGCGCCCGATGCAGGCGATCATGGTACGGATTACTTTACCGGCATTGCGATGGCGCTGGCCGCGGCTTTCTTCTGGGCCGTTGCGGCTATCGTCACCAAGAAGCTCAAAGGCACGCCGCCGCACCTGATCGCCCTGATCCAGGTCTGCGTCGGCGTTCTCATGCTGGCACCCTTCGCCAATCTCACCCACCTTCCCGCCGATGCGCGAAGCTGGGTCATGCTGGCGACGCTCGGCATCGTCCATACCGGCCTGATGTACATCCTCATGTACGGCGCCATCCAGAAGCTGCCGACGCATCTGCAGGGATCGCTGTCCTTCATCTATCCCGTCGTCGCCATCCTCGTCGATGTCGTCGCCTTCGGCCATCGGCTGCATCCGGCGCAGATCGTCGGCGCCGCCGCCATCCTGGTCGCCGCGGCCGGCATGAATCTCGGCTGGTCGCTGTGGAAATCGAAGGTGCCTGCGTAGGGCCGCAGGCGACCAGGCGAGGAGAATTTCGGCCAACGGCAGTCATGCGCCGAGCCCTATGGAATCGTTGACGGCAATCGTGATCCCCCTGCCGCCTGTTCAATCCCCGCACTTTGCTCTATGCCGCAATGCAACCATCTTCGCCCGGCATAGGCGATAACCGGGATCGAACACCAATGAATGACGCAACGCCGCCCAACCGCTGCCGTATCGTGCTGATCGCGCCGCCGAACGTGCCGGCCGAGCGCATCGCCGCGGCCTTCGAGGGCGGTGACGTCGCCTCGCTTATCCTGCCGGAAAACGGTATGGACGAGGCCTCTTTCCAAGCCTTTGCCGAGCAGATCGTGCCGGTGGCGCAAGCGGCCGGCATTGCCGTCATCATTGCCGGCGACACCCGCATCGCCGGCCGCGTCCAGGCCGACGGCATTCATGTCGAGGTCGGCAAGGACGAGCTCGCCGAAACGATCGAACACTTCCAGGCCAGGATGATGGTCGGCACCGGCGGCGCCAAGACCCGCGATGATGCGCTGGAACTCGGCGAGGTCAGGCCTGATTACATTTTCTTCGGCCGTTTCGGTTACGACAACAAGCCTGAGCCGCACCCCCGCAACCTGTCGCTCGGGCAATGGTGGGCGGACGTCATCCAGATCCCCTGCATCGTCATGGCCGGATCCGATCTTGCCTCGGTGGAAGCGGTCGCCGCCACCGGCGCTGAATTCGTGGCGCTGTCCAGCGCCGTTTTTGCCGACGGCGTCGATCCGAAGATGGCGGTTGCCGCCGCCAACGCGCTGCTCGACGAAACCGCGCCGCGCTTCGAGGACTGACGTGCTCTCGCGGAAAATCCTTTTCAGCGCCTTTCTCGCAACGGCCGTGACGCAGGCGATAGCGGCGGAACCCGTTCCGCTGCCGCAGCCCAGGCCGGATTCCAGCGAACCCGCCGACAAGCCGATCGCCGCACAATTGCCGCAGCCCGCCACCACCGCCCCGTTGCCGTCGGCCGATACCATCAACCCCGACCGCTTCGGCGCAAAGCCGTCCGATGCTGCCTACGGCGCCTTTCAGCGCGGGCTCTACAAGACGGCCTACAACCTTGCGCTTTCGCGCGCTCAAAACGGCGATCCGGCGGCACAGACGCTGGTGGCCGAGATATTGTCGCGCGGCCTCGGCGTGCCGGTCGACGCGGCAGGGGCGGCGAAGTGGTATGCGCTTGCCGCCGAGCAGGGCGTCCCGGAATCGCAATTCCAGTATGCGCTGATGCTGCTCGACGGCCGCTACGTCAAAAAGGACGAGAAGGAGGCCTATGCGCTGATGCAGGCCGCCGCCGAGGCCGGCAACCGCCTGGCGCAGTTCAATTTTGCGCAGCTGATGGTCGAACAAGAGCCCGGCGATGCCGGTATTGCCAAAGCCGTATCCTATTACGAGCGCGCTGCCGCGACCGGGCTTGCCGACGCACAATATGCGATGGCACAGGTCTACGCCAATGGCGCCGGCGGCAAGCCGCGCGACGATGTCCGCGCCCGCAGCCTGCTGGCACAGGCCGCGCGGCAGAACTACGACACGGCACAGATCGATCTCGCAACCTGGATGATCGAGGGGCGCGGCGGCGCCCGCGACCTGAAATCCGGCTTCAACTGGATGAAGCAGGCCGCCGAGGGCGGCAATGTCGCCGCCCAGAACCGTCTCGCCAAGCTCTACATGAACGGCATCGGCACCGACCCGGATCTGATCCTCGCTGGCGCCTGGTATGTTGTCGCCCGCCGCGCCGGGCTCATCGACCAAGAGATGGACGATTTCCTGCAGGGCCTGACCGACGACCAGACGCAGCAGGCGCTGCAACGGGCCAACCGCCTGCCCTGACCGCGGTCTCGAGACTCATCGCACCGGGCTCGTCAGGCGGGCTCATTGGGTATGATCGAGCACGACCTTGCCGAAGGGAGAGCCGTGTTCAAGGTACCGAAAGGCTTCGGCGGCCCGGCTCCATGGCACGACCCGGTCGATCACCGGTCTCAACCGGTTGACGACAATGGCGCGGTTCATCTCTTCAAAGGATTCGCGTGAGCCCACCGGTATGCCTCGCGCCCTGACCTGCCGGCGGAAGATGTCGAGCGGGTTGATGGCGCCGTCACTGCCGCCGAGATAGCCGATGGCGTTGATCTGGGCGCCGCGCGCCGCTGCCCTCAGCGATTGTGCAAAACTCTGCGGTCCGCCAACCTCGATGATATGGTCGGCGCCGCGGCCATCCGTCAATCCCAGCACGGCCGATGCCCAATCGGGGACGCTGCGATAGTTCACGCCATCCTGCGCGCCAAGTTGCTTTGCCCGCGCAAGCTTCTCGTCGCTGCTCGACGTCACGATGACGCGCGCCCCGGCAGCGGCGGCGAACTGCACCGCAAACAGCGAAACGCCGCCGGTGCCGAGGCAAAGCACGGTGTCGCCGGGTTTGACGCTGCCTTCCGTAAACAGCGCATGCCATGCCGTCACGCCGGCGCATGGCAGCGTCGCCGCCTCGAGGTCGCTCAGATTGGCCGGCGCCAGCACCGCCGCCTGTTCGTCGAGCCGGGCAAATTCGCTGAGCAGCCCGTCGATCGGGCCGCCACGTTGATAGGATGGCTCGGCCATGGCGAAACTGCCGCCGACCCAGCGCTGCCAGAACGTGCCGCAGACCCGGTCGCCGATCTTGAACCGGCTGACCTCGGCACCGATGGCAACGACTTCGCCGACGCCGTCCGACAGCGGCACCAGCGGCAATGCAAACTTCGTGTGATAGCTGCCGCGAACGATCTCGGCATCGCGGTAGTTCAGCGCCGTCGCCTTGACCTTCACAATCATCTCCTGGCGCCCTGGCTCAGGCATCGGCCGCTCGACCATTCTGAGGCTCTCGAGGCCGCCCGGGCTCTGCAATTCGATCGCCTTCATCGTCGTTCCTTTCCAGCTGGGTCCTGCCAGAGGAAAATCGCTTGCCATCGATCGGATTTCAAATTCATAATGTTCAGGATAATTATGCTTCTCTGACATGTTCGGGTGTGTCGTGCTTGAAGAACTGAAAACACTGGCGCTCTTTGCCGAGGAGGGTTCGATTCAGAAGGTGGCGCAACGCCTGCCATTGACGCAGCCGGCCGTCACCCGCCAGATCCAGCGGCTGGAGGAGATGCTCGGCACGGAATTGCTCGACCGCCGGCTAAAGCCGTCGCGACTGACCCCGGCCGGCGTAGAGGTGCTGGCACGCGGCAAGGACATTCTCGCCGCCGTCGACGCGCTGAGATCATTCGCCAAGGGCGACGAGCCGGGGGGCCTGCTGCGGCTCGGCCTCGCGCATGGACTTTGCGACAAAGCCGTGGCCGCCGCCATTGGTGATGCCGTGGCGCGGTTTCCGAAGGTCTCGCTGCGTCTGAAGAGCGGCTGGAGCCTTGAGCTGGCCGACCAGCACAAGCGCGGACAGCTTGACCTCGCCGTCATCCTGGACGGCAGCAATTCCAAAGCTGGCGACGGCGTTGTCGGAACCGAGGCCCTCGGCGTCATCGCTGCCGAAAGCACTGTCCGGCAAGCCGACGTCAAGACCATGCCCTGGATCCTCAGCCCTGAACCCTGCGACGCGCGCCGGCGGCTGGCGGCTGCCCTGGCCGAGGGCGGCCACAGGTTGATGGTCGGCGCCGAGATTCAGGACAGCGCGCTGCAGATCGACTGGGTTCGTCGAGGCCAAGGCCTTGGCCTGCTGCCCAGGCGGCTGCTGCGGGAAAAGCTGCCTGAGGGCATTGCCCTGGTCGACGCTCCCGGCCTCGAGCTGTCGCTGCGAATTGTCGTGCTGCGTTCGCCGCACCTGCATCTTTTGAGAGAGGTCGCCGACGCGGTGACCGAGGCCGTCACCGCGACTGTCAGGGCGGACTGAGGCCACCACGCCGCGCTGCCGGGCCAGCTTCGTTCCCGCTTCATCGGAAGGCGCTCCTTGCCTCTGCTGGCGATTTGTGGTCTTGGAGGCGCCAAATTGCCCTTTGCGGCGATCATCTCATTTCCGGATCACCTCACCATGGCCAAGATCAATGGCAACGAAATCCGTCCCGGCAACGTCATCGAGCATGATGGCGGCCTTTGGGTGGCGGTCAGGACCAACACCGTCAAACCCGGCAAGGGCGGCGCCTACAACCAGGTCGAACTCAAGAACCTGATCAACGGCACCAAGCTCAACGAGCGCTTCCGTTCGGCCGAGACGGTCGAGCAGATCCGGCTCGATCTGAAGGATTTTTCCTTCCTCTACGAGCAGGGCGACGCGCTGGTGTTCATGGACACCGAAAGCTACGAGCAGCTCGAATTGCAAAAGGAGTTCGTCGGCGATCGCGCCGCCTTCCTGCAGGACGGCATGATGGTGACGGTCCAGCTCTATGACGAAAGGCCGATCGGCATTTCGCTGCCCGACCAGGTGACGCTGACCATCACCGAGGCCGACCCGGTGGTGAGGGGCCAGACGGCAGCCTCGTCCTACAAGCCGGCGATACTCGAAAACGGCATCCGCGTGCTGGTGCCGCCGTTCATCGGCTCGGGCGAGCGCATCATCGTCGATACCAACGAAATCACTTACGTGCGCCGCGCCGACTAAGGCGTGATCCCAAAGAGTTGCAGACTTTTTGGATAAGATCATGCGTCAAGGCAAATAGGCGCAGCGACAGGAAGAAC
The DNA here is from genome assembly GCF_040319155.1 of Mesorhizobium sp. M0954. Lineage (NCBI taxonomy): Bacteria > Pseudomonadati > Pseudomonadota > Alphaproteobacteria > Hyphomicrobiales > Phyllobacteriaceae > Mesorhizobium > Mesorhizobium sp. M0954. The sequence goes on from NZ_JAMYNR010000016.1 coordinate 101,431, forward strand.
AGCAATGGCGCGTTCCGCGATCCTCAATGTCATGGTCCAGGCCGCAATGAAGGCCGGCCGCTCGCTGTCGCGTGACTTCGGCGAAGTGCAGAACCTGCAGGTCTCGATGAAGGGGCCGGGCGACTATGTCAGCCAGGCCGACCGCAAGGCCGAAGACATCGTCTTTGCCGAACTCTCCAAGGCGCGGCCCGGCTACGCCTTCCTGATGGAGGAACGCGGCGTGATCGAGGGCGACGACGGCCAGCACCGCTGGATCGTCGACCCGCTCGACGGCACCACCAATTTCCTGCACGGCATTCCGCTCTTTGCCGTTTCGATCGCGCTGGAGCGCCAGGGCCAGATCGTCGCCGGCGTCGTCTACAATCCGGCGATGGATGAGCTCTATACCGCCGAGCGCGGCGGCGGCGCTTTCATGAACGACCGCCGGCTGCGCGTCGCCGGCCGCACCAAGCTGGTCGATGCGGTGATCGGCTGCGGCATGCCGCATCTCGGGCGTGGCCAGCACGGCAATTTCCTCATCGAGTTGCGCAATGTCATGGCCGAGGTCTCTGGCGTCCGCCGTCTCGGCTCCGCCTCGCTCGATCTCGCCTACGTCGCCGCTGGCCGCATGGACGGGTTCTGGGAAACCGGCCTGTCGGCCTGGGATGTCGCCGCCGGCATTTTGCTGATCCGCGAGGCAGGCGGTTTCGTCTCCGATTTCGCCGGGGGACAGGATGTGCTGAACGCCGGTTCACTCGTCGCCGGCAACGAACTCATCCAGCGCGCGCTGTTGAAGACTATCAAAAGGCCACTCTCAGCCGGCTGATAGAGGCACGCCGCGCTGAACCGCCGCAGTCGCAAAACCGCAACCAAAGCTTGAAATACTGTCCCGCTGCCGCCCAGATAAGGTGGCGCAGGATCATCGATGACGAACAGCCGGCCCCAACCCCAGAGCGAACTCTCCCAGCTCGACATTCCCTTCATGGGGCGTTGGCATTACTCGCGCGCCGAGATCATCGCCGACGGCATTGTCCACGCCGTGGGCATCGTGCTGGCGATCGCTGCCGGCTCGACGCTGCTGGCACTGGCCGCCTATCGAACCGGCCCCGGCGAATACGTCGCCGCCGCCTTCTATGTAGTCTCGCTGCTCACCGTGCTGTCGGTTTCGCTGGCCTACAATGTCTGGCCGGTGTCGTCGCCGGCAAAATGGATATTGCGGCGCTTCGACCATGCCGCGATCTATCTGCTGATCGCTGCCACCTACACGCCTTTCCTGGCGCAGCTCGGCGGCGCGCCGCTGGCCGTTTCCATGATCGTCCTGGTCTGGACCGCCGCGGCGGTCGGCATCGCCATCAAGGTCTTTCTTCCCGGCCGTTTCGACCGGCTGGCTATCGTCTTCTACCTAGCCATCGGCTGGAGCGGTATCGTTCTGGTGGAGCCGCTCGTGCGGACGCTGCCGGCGACATCGATCGCGCTCATCGTTGCCGGCGGCATCGTCTACTCCTGTGGCGTGATCTTCTTCGCCTGGAAGGGCCTGCGCTTCCACAATGCGCTGTGGCATGGCTTTGTCGTCACCGGCGCCGGCCTGCATCTGGCCGCCATGGTCGACTGCCTGGTCATCAACCGGCTTTGACCTCCGGTCGCGGACAGTGGCAATATTGCCAAGCGCCATTCAATTTCGTCACAATTCCGTTTAGAGTCGCAAACACAAATTGATCGGCGGCGACGGCATCGGAAACGGGGCACGGATGACTCTTCTCAGATCCTTCGGCATGGGCAGGCGCTCCGACGTTCTGATCTACGACCCGCACAAATTGTCGAGCCCTCAGGTGTTTCTGCTGACCATGGTGATCTTTCTGTTCATCGTGGCCTTCATCGCCGCCATCCTGACCCGCCAGATCTCGACCGCCTTCGTCACCAATCCCGGCCTCAACGGCCTGATCATCGGCGTGCTGGCGGTCGGCATCCTGCTGGCCTTCGTCCAGGTCGGCCGGCTGTTCCGCGAGGTGCGCTGGGTCAACTCGTTTCGTGCCGGTTCCGAAACCACCGAACCGGTGCTGCTGGCGCCGATGAAGGCGATGATCGGCCGCTCCTCGACGATTGCCTTCTCGACCAGTTCGATGCGCACCATGCTGGATTCGATCGCCACCCGGCTCGACGAAAGCCGCGACACGTCGCGCTACCTTGTCGGACTGCTGGTGTTCCTCGGCCTGCTCGGCACTTTCTGGGGCCTGCTCAACACGATCGGCTCGATCCGCGAAACCATCGAGTCGCTCGATCCCGGCACAGGCGATGCCGCGGCCGTGCTCGAATCCCTGAAGCAGGGGCTTTCCGCTCCGTTGGCCGGCATGGGCACCGCCTTCTCGTCCTCGCTGTTCGGCCTCTCCGGCTCGCTGGTGCTCGGCTTCCTCGACCTGCAGGCCGGCCGCGCCCAGACGCGCTTCTATACCGAACTCGAAAACTGGCTGTCCTCGGTCACCGACCTGTCCTCCGACATCGTCGTTGCCGACACGGCCAAGACCGAACCCTCCGAGGAAATCCGGCTGTTGTCGGAAAAGCTGCGCACTCTGCAGGAGAATGGCGGCGGCTCCAATCCGCGCGTCGCCACCGCCATGGCCAATCTCGCCGACGGCATTTCCGGCCTGGTCAAGAACATGCGCTCGGAACAGCAGATCATGCGCGACTGGGTCGAGGCCCAGTCGGACGAGCAGAAGGCGATGCGCAACACCCTGGAGAAGATCGCCGACGCCTTGAAGAAGCCTGGAGTGCATTGACGTGGCGTTGGCACGAGGCCGGCGCTCCGACCGCCGCATCGATTACTGGCCGGGGTTCGTCGATGCGCTGTCGACGCTGCTGTTGGCGATCATGTTCCTGCTGACTGTTTTCGTGCTGGCGCAGTTCCTGCTCGGCCGCGAGATCTCCGGCAAGGACACGGTGCTCAACCGCCTCAATTCGCAGATCAACGAGTTGACCCAGCTTCTGGCGCTGGAACGCTCGACGACGCAGGACAAGGAGGACACCCTTGCCAATTTGCAGGCATCGCTGTCCGCATCGGAGGCGGAAAAGAGCCGGCTCGAGCAATTGCTGGCGCAAGGCGCCGGTGCCGGCGATGCCGCCAACCAGCGCGCGACGGCACTTTCCGGCGAGCTCGACAGCCAGCGCCAGATCAGCCAGCAGGCGTTGAGCCAGGTCGAGATCCTCAACCAGCAGATTTCGGCGCTGCGCAGGCAGATCGCAGCGCTCGAACAAGCGCTCGACGTGTCCGAAACGCGCGACCGCGAATCCAACACCAAGATCGCCGATCTCGGCCGCCGCCTCAACGTCGCACTGGCGCAACGCGTGCAGGAGCTGAACCGCTACCGCTCCGATTTCTTCGGCCGCTTACGTGAAATTCTTGCCGACCGCGAGAACATCCGCATCGTCGGCGACCGCTTCGTCTTCCAGTCGGAAGTGCTTTTCCCGACCGGCTCCGAGGTGATCAACGATGCCGGCAAGCTCGAGATGAAGAAGCTTGCCGATGCCATCATCGAATTGCAAAAGGAAATCCCGCCGGAGATCAACTGGGTGCTGCGCGTCGATGGCCACACCGACAACAAGCCGCTCTCCGGTACCGGCCGCTACCGCGACAATTGGGAATTGTCGACGGCGCGCTCGACATCGGTGGTCAAGTTCCTGATCGAGAACGGCGTGCCGGCCAACCGGCTGGTCGCGGCCGGCTTCGGCGAATTCCAGCCGCTCGACCCCGCCGATACCGAAGAGGCGCGCAACAAGAACCGCCGCATCGAGTTGAAGCTGACCGAGCGGTGATCTGCAAGCCTTTGGCTTGTATCATGCGCCAGGTCGAGCCGGCTCAAGTCGGCGGCATTTAGGGCACTGGTGCGGCAGCGGCAAGAGCTGAAAAAAATTACCTTTTTTTAATTACACTATGCCGCCGTGGCCTTTTAGCCTTGGTCATGGGCCGAGAACCGCCGGCGGTGGAACCGCTCATCGCGACGCGACGGAACCTGACGGCCCGAGGCCGGAAGGCAGAACCCTCCCAACCACCGCCTTCCCCAGTAAAGGAGACGCAACCATGCGCTTCTTCGCTCCCAGGAATCTCAGGACTGCTACGCTCGCCACACTTCTCCTCGCCGTTCCGTTTGCTGGCGCTTACGCCGGCCCGCGTGAGACGGCCTTGATCAATCAGATCCAGAGTGTGGAGACCGGTATCCAGGGCGCCATCCGGGCGAACAAGCTCGAGCCGGGCGAGGCACGTGACTTGCGCACGCAGGTCGCTCAGCTCGATCGGGCCGCCCAGAGGGCCGCTCGCCGTGGAACGATGCCGAGCACGCAATATCAGCAGTTGATGGCGCAGCTCGACGATATCAGCCAAAAGCTGCGCGCTGACACCGGCAGTGCCTTCCTCATCGGCAACGGCGCCGATGGCGGATACTATCCCAACGGCTATGGCCCAACTTATCCAGGCGGCTGAAATCGGCCGCAATGCCCGGCGCTGTGGCAATTGATTTTGCCCATGATCCTTTTCCAGCTTTCGGTTCAGGGATCATGCGCTAGTCCAACGCCGGCGCAATCAGCGCCAGTACTGCCGGCACTGTCTCGATGAAGAGGATTTTGCGGCCCGCCGTTGCCGCGCCGTAAAGGCCGGCGACGGCGACGCAGAGCAGGAAGAAGACTTTGAACGGGAAACCGGCTTCGCCGAGGTAAAGCCCCAGATCAGCCCGGCTGCGAGAAAGCCGTTGTAAAGCCCTTGATTGTCAGCAAGCACTTTCGAGGCCCTGGCGAATTCTGGCGTCAGCCTGAACACCATGTGGCCGCGCGGCGTGTCCCACAGCACCATCTCCAGATAGGCGATGCAGAGGTGGATCACGGTCACCAGCCCGACCAGCACATTGGCGATCATGTTTCGTCTCCCCATCGCGGTCTGCCGCCGCGGATGACATTGATCACGCACGCCACCGCTTCCGCTAGTTGCTTTTCGGCCGTCGCGGCCGGCAGTCGATGCATCGATCGCGGACGGCTTCGGGGTTGCCAACAGTTTTGCATTGGTATCTTTTCCCGCCGTCAAATCAGCGGAACCCACAATGTCCTTTCAAAAACTCGACGACCTCGGCCACAAGCTCGAAGCACTGGAACACGCCCTCGCCATCCTCGGCGCCGACGAGGCGACCCATATGGCGGTCGGCGGCGGCGAGAAGCGCGCAGAGGCAATGTCGGCGCTTGCCGGCATGCACCATGCCCGGGCAACTGCGCCGGAGATTGCCGACTGGATCGCGGCGGCCAAGCAGGAAGCGCTGAACGAAGAGCAGCAGGCCGCGGTCAGGGAATTCCGCCGGCAATATACCAACCTGACCTGCCTGCCGGTCGAGTTCGTCGAGCGCCAGACGACCGCGCGCATGCGCTCCGAGCAGCTGTGGCGCGACCTGCGCGCCAAGAACGACTGGGCCGGCTTCCTGCCGGCGCTGGAAGGCGTCGTGGCGCTGGTCCGCGAGGAGGCGGCCCTTCGCGCCGAGGTGCTCGGGCTCGAGCCTTACGACGCGCTGATGGAGCAATATGATCCGGGCAATCGCACCGCCGACGTCACGCCTGTGTTTGCCGAGTTGAAGACCTTCCTGAAAGGTTTCGTGCCGGAGGCACTGGCCGTGCAGGAAGAGCGGCTGGCGAAACATCCGCTGAAGCCGCTTTCCGGCAGCTACCCCTTGGACAAACAGCGCGAGCTCGGCCTCGCCATGATGGCGGCAGTCGGCTTCGACCTCACCCACGGCTCGCTGTCGGTTTCGCACCATCCGTTCTGCGGCGGCGTGCCGAGCGACGTGCGCATCACCACCCGCTACAAGACCTCGGATTTCCTGTCGGCGCTGATGGGCGTGCTGCACGAGACCGGCCATGCGCTGTACGAGCAGAATCTGCCGAAGGCGTGGGCGCACTGGCCGCTCGGCAGAGCGCGCGGCATGGCGGTGCATGAAAGCCAGAGCCTGTTCGTCGAAAAGCAGATCGGCCGCAATCCAGAATTCTGGCGCTGGGCGCTGCCGGTGGTCGAAAGACACCTCGGCGAGCGCTGGAGGATCGACGACATCCTGCCGCATGTGCACCGGGTCGAGCGCGGCCTGATCCGCGTCGATGCCGACGAGGTCACCTATCCGCTGCACGTCATCCTGCGTTACGAGCTGGAGCAGGAGCTTGTCTCGGGACGGCTGGAAGCAGCCGAGCTGCCCGAAGCCTGGGATGCCAAGATGCGCGATTATCTCGGCCTGTCGACATCAGACAATCCGGCTGATGGTCCGATGCAGGACGTCCACTGGCCGGGTGCCGCCTTCGGCTATTTCCCCTCCTACACGCTGGGCGCCATGATGGCGGCGCAGCAATGGGCGGCGCTGACCAGGGATCATCCTTCAGCCGACGAAGACCTCGCCAAGGGAGATTTCGCCGCGATCAACGACTGGCGCCGCAAAAGGATCTGGTCGCAAGGCTCGCGCTGGTCGACGCCAGAACTGCTCGAACGCGCTACCGGCGAAAAGCTCAATGCCGTGCATTTCACCGATCACCTGAAGAAGCGGTACGGGAACTGAGCCGCTTCGTCTATTCCAGGTTCTTGCCGCGGTGACTGCAGAAATCCGCGAAACTGGCCTTTACTTTGGTGGGAAAGCCTCTGAAAAAGGAGTTCTTCCAAGTTGGGCGAGCGTAGATGTCTGTCTGTTACAGTTTTCATAGGATGAAGTCTTTCTGGCCCCGCTTGGTATTTTTCATCTTATTGATCGGCCTGAGTTCTCCGGCCATGGCCGACGACATGGTTCTCAAGGGGCCGGCAGAAAGCTGGGTAAAGCAGCTTGATATTCCGGCTGCCGATCCCACCCGATCGGATCAAATCAAGAATGGCGTTTCATGGCTGCTCTCGGACGACCAGATCACGCATCGCGCCGGCGGCTATGTCGAGTACTCGCGCACCGTCTATAAAATCGTCGACCGTCCCGGCCTGGATCGTGGCGCGAGTATCGATCTGCAGTTCGATCCGTCCCGGCACAAGGTCACGCTCAACCATCTTCACATCATCCGCGATGGTGCCGTTCTGGACCGGCTGGAAGGCGTCGAATTCGACATCTTCCGCAGGGAAAGAGACGCCGAGAAGGGTGTCTTCGACGGCTGGCTGACAGCACATGTCAACATCGATGATGTGCGCACCGGCGACATCGTCGACTACGGGTCGACCTATGAGATAACGCCGCTGGTCGGCAAGGACCTTTTCTTCAAGAATTTCTCCACCGAATGGGAAGAGCCGGTAGCGCTTATCCGCACAAGCATCATTTGGCCTTCGGACCAGCCGCTCCAGATCAAGACAAGGGGAACCCGACTCAAGCCCTCAATCTCCCCGACTGGGCCGGATACCACCTATCTGTGGGAGATTCCAAACCCGAAACCGGTCAATGTCGACGACAACCTGCCCGTGACCTATCCAGGCTGGGGCTCCATCGATGTCGCGTCTACCGCGAATTGGCAAAGTGTGGTCGATGCCGTTGCGCCCTATTACAAGCCAGCGACCGTTTTTCCCCCGGCTTTTGCCGCAAAGCTCGACGACATCGCTCTGCGGCATCCGGTGCCCGAAGACCGGATGGTCGAGGCAATGCGGCTGGTGCAGGACCAGATCCGCTATGTAAGCCTGTCGATGGGTGCCGGTTCCTACGTTCCGCGTGATCCCGCGACGGTCATCCTGAGCGGGTTCGGTGACTGCAAGGACAAGGCCCTGCTGCTGGTTTCGTCGCTTGTGCGGCTTGGCATTGCTGCCGAGGTCGCCTTGGCCGATCTCGACGAGGGACGGGCCCTGGACCAGCATCTGCCGGCGCTCCGCGATTTCGACCATGCCATCGTCAAGGCAAGGATCGGAGCAAAGACATATTGGCTGGACGCCACGAACTATCTTCAGGGCGGCGGGGCGCACAATCTCGCACAGCCCGACTACGGCTTCGCGCTGCCGCTTTCCAGCACCGGCGGGTTGGAGAAGATGCCGAGCCCTGTGCTTACCAGCCCATCAATCCAGATCGCCGAGGAATTCGACTTTCCGCGGAAACCGGGCGATCCCCTCGTGCTGACGGTCTTCTCGACATATGAGGACGCCGATGCCGATTGGATGCGCGGCAATTTCGCCAGCCGGTCGCTGAGCGAGGTGTCGGACGCCTACCTGAAATACTACAACAAGCAATATCCGGGCATCCAAACCATCGCCAAGCCGGAAATCGTGGATCGCCGCGACGGCAACATAGTGAGCGTGAAGGAAAGTTATCGCTTGCCGGCGGAAGCGCTGACGGCCAACGATCTGGCAAAGAATTTCCCGATCCGCGCGGCCGATCTCGGCAACAACTCTCTTCCAACCCCGACAATCGTCGACCGAACCGGGCCCGTCTCCCTCGGCCCCCAGTTCTACCGCCGCCACAAGGTGACCGTGCGCAACCTCAAGGCGAGGTTTTCCGGCGAGTCGATGAAAAACGTCGTGACGCCCTATCTGTCTCTCAAGGCATCCTGGTCCAACACGCCCACCGAATTTCAAGTTGAATGGAACTTTCAGACGCTGGCGACTGAAGTACCGGCCAAGGCGATTGCCGATTATCTGAAAACCGTCGATGACCTCGCAGACCAGGTTCGCTGGCAGTACGATTTTACCTATGAAGAGCCGCCTGCCGATGTGCAGCTCAGCGATCCGGCAAAGGAGCAGCGACAGACCGTCGCCAGCATGCTTTTGCTGTCGTTGCTTGTCGGCGTTCCCCTGTTCATCGCCTATCGACGCGGCAAACGCCGAGCTTTCGGTAGCTGAAGAATCTCGGCCGCCGCGGGGCTCCATGATCCCGAAAAGTGGATGCCGGTTTTCGGAAAAGATCATGGTCAAACAAGAAGATGGAGCCTTATCCCGATTTCATCGGGATGGAGCGATGCTACTCGGCCGCGCCCCTGAAAGCACTCGCCCCGGTGTCGAACTGCAGCTTGGCCAGCCGCGCATAGATGCCGCCCTTGGCGACCAGGCTCTGATGCGTGCCTTCCTCGACGATGCGGCCGCCATCCATGACCAGGATGCGATCGGCCTTCAGCACGGTTGCCAGCCGATGGGCGATGACGATCGTGGTGCGGCCCTTCATCAGCCGGTCCAGCGCCGTCTGCACCAGCGTCTCGCTTTCGGCATCTAGCGCCGAGGTCGCCTCGTCGAGCAGCAGGATGGGCGCATCGCGCAAAATGGCGCGGGCGATCGCCACGCGCTGGCGCTGGCCGCCCGACAGCGTCACGCCGCGCTCGCCGACCTGGCTGTCATAGCCCTTTTCGAGTTTCAGGATGAACTCGTCGGCAAGCGCGTCCTTCGCCGCCGCCTCGATCTCGGCCTGGCTGGCGCCAGGCCGGCCAAAGCCGATATTGTCGCGCGCGCTTGCGGCAAAGATGGTGACGTCCTGCGGCACGATGGCGATGCGCGCGCGGATCGCCGCCGGATCGGCCTCGCGCAGATCGACCCCGTCGATGATGATCCCGCCGGACTCCGGATCGTAGAAGCGCAGAAGCAGCGAAAACACGGTGCTCTTGCCGGCGCCCGAGGGTCCGACGATCGCCACCGTCTCGCCGGGTTTGACCTGAAAGCTCAGGCCATGGACGGCGGCGCGGTCGGGCCGGGCCGGATAGGAGAAGGAGACATCGTCGAAGCTGATCGCACCTCTCGCCTTTGCCGGCAGCGGCTTCGGATCGGCGGGCGCCTGGATCGCGGGTTTCTCGGCCAGGATCTCGGTCAGCCGTTCGGCAGCGCCCGCTGCCTGGGACAGTTCGCCCCAGACCTCCGACAGGGCGCCGAGCGCGCCGGCGGCGAACACCGAATAGAGCAGGAATTGACCGAGCGTGCCCGGCGACAGCGTGCCGTCGAGCACGTCGCGCGAACCGAACCACAGCACCGCCACGACTGAGGAAAAGATCATGAAGATGGCAAAGAAGGTGAGAAAGGAGCGGGCAAAGATCGAGGCCCGCGCCGCTTCGAACGCTGCTTCCACGGCGGACGAAAAATATCTGGTTACAAGCTTCTCGTTGGTGAAGGCCTGCAGGGTGCGCACCGCGCCGATCTGCTCGCTGGCATAGGCGGTGGCATTGGCAAGCGTATCCTGCGCCAGTCGTGACTTGCGCCGCACCGAGCGGCCGAAGGCGACCAGCGGCAGCACGATTAGCGGAATGGCCGCGATGACCAGGCCGGACAGTTTTGGGCTGGTGAAGACCATCATCGCCACGGCGCCAAGGCCGAGGATGACGTTGCGCAAAGCCACCGAGGCGGTAGCACCGACGGCCGATTTGACCTGTGTCGTGTCGGCGGCGAGCCGCGAGACGATCTCGCCCGACTGGGCTGTATCGAAGAACGAGGGCGACAGCGTGGTGACGTGGGCAAAGACATCGCGGCGGATATCGGCAACGACGCGCTCGCCGAGCGTGATGACGAAATAGTAGCGGCTGGCCGATGCCGCCGCCAGCACGGCGGCCATCACCACCAGCATGGCGAAATATTCGGCAATGAAGCTGGAATCGGAAGCGGAAAAGCCGTGATCTATCATCCGCCGCACGGCCAGCGGCAGCGCCAGCGTCGTCGCCGCCGCGACGGCCAGTGAGACGATCGCGCCGATGACCATTTTGCGGTAATGGGTGATGTAGGGAAACAGGCGCTGCAGCGGCTTCAGCGAGCGCCTGCGCTCGTCTGCATCGCCGCTGATGTTCGCCATGACCGTTTCCTTTGGCCCTTTGAGGTTTGCGCCATCAATATGCGCTTGCCACGGCCTTGTGATTCAATTCCGGCTGATGTATAGGCTCGCCGACCGTTTTAGAAGCCGTGGCTCCTCAATAGCTGCGGCTTCGAGTTTTAAAAAGGGGCGCATCGACGCAGGCTTCAGCCCGTCGGCAGCACCCGGCAAGCCAGGAACAGACACATGAAGACCGACATCCATCCCGACTATCACACCATCAAGGTCGTCATGACCGACGGCACCGAATACATGACCCGTTCGACCTGGGGCAAGGAAGGCGATACGATGAATCTCGATATCGACCCGACCACCCACCCGGCCTGGACCGGCGGCCAGCAGACCCTGCTCGACCGCGGTGGCCGCCTGTCGAAGTTCAAGAAGCGCTTCGAAGGTTTCGGCCTCTAAGCCGCATTGGCGTTTCGCAGATCGAGAAACCCGCCTTCGTGGCGGGTTTTTTGTTGGGAAAATACGGCCCTACCCGCCGAGCAACTCGCGCAGGGCCATCCGCTTGTAGGCGGCAACCAGCCGGTCGCCTTCTTGCCGCCCGACCGAGATCGCCAGCCGCATTGCGGCCTCGCCCATCTGCCAGATTAGAAACGCCGTCGTTTCGAGCGCTTCCGGATCGGCGGATGGCCGCAGCCGTTTCAGCACGGCTGTAAGGAATTCGGCGTTGGCCCGGCTATCGGCAAGCTCGAGTTCGCGCAACGCCTTGTCGGCCTGCGTGCCCGACCAGATGTCGCGCATCACCGGCTCCGCCAGGAACATTCCGTAGTAGATATCCACCAGTTCCGAAAATGCCCGGCGCAGGCCTTCGGCGTCATTGACCTCGGCTAGCGCTGCCGCAATGCAGGCCTGGCTTTCGGCGGTGTAGCGTTCGGCCAGCGCCCAGATGAGCGCCCTCTTGTCGGGGAAGAACTGGTAGAGCGAGCCGATCGACACGCCGGCCCTCTCGGCCACCTCGCCCATGCGCATGGCGTCGCTGCCTTGCTCGGCGATCAACGCCGAGGCGGCGGCCAGCATGCGCTCGACCCGCTCGCGGCTGCGCTGCTGGCTCGGCGCCCGGCGCGGCGATGCGATCTGCTCGTTGCGGGAACCCGGTGCAGCGGTGCCTTCCATGACTGTCTCCAGAAAAATGGCTTGACTGAGAAAATACGAGGGTTTATCACGTTTTGCAAATGTGAGGATCATTCATATTTTAGACGACACACCAATCGAACTGCTCGAATCTGAAGCCGGAGGAACTGACATGATCATGAAACTGCTTCCCACCCTCACCTTCGTCGCTGCCATTGGCTCAGGCGTTGTCGGCGGCGTTTTCTTCGCCTTCTCCAACTTTATCATGCCGGCGCTCGCCCGCTTGCCTGCCGGAGGCGGCATCGCCGCCATGAATTCGATCAACATCACCGTGATTACGCCGGCATTCATGACCGCGCTTTTCGGCACCGGGCTGGTCTGTCTTGTCCTTGCCGCCGGCGCTCTTATCGGCTGGAGCCAACCGGGTTCGTTCTGGCTCCTCGCCGGCGCCCTGATCTACCTCGTCGGCAACCCGATCGTGACGATGATGTTCAACGTGCCGCTCAACAACGCCCTGGCCGCGGTCGATCCGGCAAGCGCCAACGGCGCCGCGGTATGGGCCACCTATCTCAGGGACTGGGTGATGTGGAACCATGTCCGCACCATCACCGCCATCGTGGCGCTGGGCTGCTTCATCTTCGCATGGCGGTGAATGCAGGACGGAAGTCCTAAAAGGCCGTCAGGCAGGGTCTTTTGACTTATGGCCCTTGCGGTCGGCATGGCCCAGATCGCGATCCGGATCGATGACGTCGCGAACCAGTTGCTTGAGCTTTGCGGCGTCGGGAAAACCGCCGTCACGCTTGCGGTCCCAGACCAGCGTATCATTGCAGGAAATGGTGAAGATGCCGCCGGTGCCGGGCACCAGCGTCACTTCGCCCAGATCGGTGCCGAAGGTGGACAGCAGCTCCTGCGCCATCCAGCCGGCCCTGAGCAGCCACTGGCACTGGATGCAATAGGTGATGCGGACGGTGGGCGCCTGTTCGCTCATGTCTCGGTCTCATCTGCGCGGACTGTGGTTACGGCAAATCGATCGTGTATCGGGTCGTTGCCAAGGGCTATGGATATTGCAATCCAGATCGGCCAGACCATAACCAAGACCAACGCGGCGTATGCACCGACAATCTCCAGCTGGGAGAAGTCCTGCGCGACCCCAGGAGCGCTGCCCCAAGCCTGAAAAGCATACCACCCTCCTGTGAGCATTATAGGCAAAGCGCCGAGAAATTTCATTCCCTGCCGCCGAACAGCCTTTCGTACGGGTAGTCCGATTCTGTTTTTGTCATCCTGGTCATGCACTATGAGCGCCGCGAAGCGCTTGCCGATTGGCTGGCCGGAGGTCAACTCCATGACAAGGAGATAAGACGCGAGAACGATCAGCTCGAGGAAACCCAAATCCAACGCTGCCGGTCGGAAATTGCCCTGCGAATCCAAATCAAATGAGATGGAAGGATTTCCTTCAGACTGTGAGACCGAAGCCGTTCCCAGGGCCCATTCGGCGACCGTCAAACCGAACAGCGACCTTCTGCATACCTGCCAATCGTAACGGGCAAGTGATGGATCACTTGCTCCGTTTAACGAAGCCGCCTGACATATTCTCCAGTTCAACCAAAAGCTGCCTTTGACTCCGCCGTCAGTCAGCAGAAACAAACCCGCTACCAGTGCGTAAAGAGGTATCAGGACGATAAGATAGTCGATGATCGAAGCGAACAGCCGGCGCCATATGCCACCCTGGCGAGGCCAGGACATCGCGTCAGCAAAACGAGCCTCATCAGTGTCAGTCATCCGTCCCCCATCAGTAACTGACAGCTCTAGAAGAAAGGTACGTAATCGGTGCGCGGCGTTCTGAACTTACGCCGCGCTGAGCTTTGCCAAGGTCTCCTCGTCGACCTCGAAATTGGCGTAGACGCTCTGCACGTCGTCGTCGTCCTCGAGCGTCGCAACCAGCTTCATCAGTGATTGTGCCCGCTCCTCGTCGACCGCGATATTGGTCTGCGGCTTCCAGATCGGCTTCACCGATTCAGCCTCGCCAAGCGCGCCTTCCAGTGCCTTCGACACTTCGCCGAGATTCTCGAAGGCGCAATAGATCGTGTGGCCGTCCTCGTCCGACTGGACATCGTCGGCGCCGGCCTCGATCGCCGCGTCCATCACCTTCTCGGCGCTGCCGGCCGATGCCGGATAGTAGATCTCGCCGACGCGGTCCCACATGAACGATACCGAGCCGGTCTCGCCCATCGCCCCGCCCGCCTTGGTGAAGGCAGCGCGCACATTCGACGCCGAGCGGTTGCGGTTGTCGGTCAGCGCCTCGACGATCAGCGCGACGCCGCCTGGCCCGTAACCCTCGTAGCGCACGGCTTCGTAGGTCTCGGCATCGCCCATCGACGCCTTGTTGATGGCGCGCTGGATATTGTCCTTCGGCATCGACACCGCCTTGGCGTTCTGCACCGCAAGGCGCAGGCGCGGGTTCATCGATGGATCGGGCGTGCCGCTCTTGGCGGCGACGGTGATTTCGCGCGCCAGCTTGGAAAACATTTTCGACCGCACCGCATCCTGGCGGCCCTTGCGGTGCATGATGTTCTTGAACTGTGAATGGCCAGCCATGGCACCCCTGTCATTTTCTCGGCTAGAGCATCTGCCGCCTGGTGAACCACCCGGCATCTTGCAAAAATGCTCGAATTCAAAATTTCAGAACGTCCTGCTGCGTCCCTGACGGACGGACGGCGCTCGCTGTCGGAATGGCCGGCTTATAGATAAATCGGCTCAATTCGTCCAGCCGCGCCATTGCTGCCGGCACGCAAGGCTTTCAAGATCCGAAAATCGGCAGGCTTCGGCAAACCTTTCATCCCTCAAGATCGGATTTCAGCCGGTCGAGGATGCCGATCGCGTGCGTGGCATATTGACTGATCCAGCGGTCGTGTATGTGCTTGATCGGCAGCGCGTTGAGATGGTTCCAGCGTTCGCGCCCCTCGCGCCGCGCCACGACCAGGTCGGCCTCCTCCAGCACCTTCAGGTGCAGCATGACCGTGCAACGGTCCATGTCGGGGAAGGCATCGCACAACATGCCGGTGGTCTGCGGCGCATCCTTCAGCCGGTCGAGCAACGCACGCCGGCGCGGATGCGCCAGCGCCTTGAAAACATTGTCGTCCCGCGATTGGCTTGACATGTTATATTTCTATAACATATCATTGAGCCATTCAAGGAAGGAGCTGTGGATATGTCTCTTGGATTCAGGGTTTCTGGCCGCATCGGCAAACCCGTCGCCGAAGTCTTCGATGCGGTCGTCAATCCGAAGAAACTTAGCGGCTACTTCACCACGATCGGCGGCGCCAGCGCACTGCTGGTGGCGGGTGCCACCGTCATCTGGTGGGGCAAGGTTCCCGTCGAGGTCGACGAGGTGAAGAAAGACAGCCGCATCGTGCTGCGCTGGGATGCCACCGACGTCGACGGCAAGCCAGCCTACAAGACTCGCATCGAGATGAATTTCGAGCCGCTCGACGATGGCGGCACCTTCGTCACCATCGCCGAAACCGGCTGGCACGAGGACGCGGTCGGCCTGAAGAAATCCTACCTCAATTGCGAGGGCTGGTCGCAGATGCTGGCCTGCATGAAGGCCTATGTCGAATACGGCATCAATCTGCGCGACGGCTATTTCCGCAGCGAGATGAAGGGCGAGCCGGCCAACGAGAACAACATCTGAGAGCAAATGGAGTAAGAATGACCGCGAAGATCACCGGCGGCATCAACATCGCGATGAAGGTCCCGCCGCATCAATACCAGGCAACGGTCGCCTTCTATCGCGACGTCATCGGCCTGAAGCCATTCACCGCCAAGCCGCCGGCCGTCGGCTTCGAACTCGGTCCCAATCGGCTGTGGATCGACGAGGCGCCGATGATGAGCCAGGGCGAGATCTGGCTGGAACTGTTCACCGATGATTTTCCGGCCGCTGCGGAGCATCTCGCCGAGGCCGGTGTCGTGCGCTGCGATGCCATCGAGGCACTGGGTGAAGGCTTTCGCGGCGGCTGGATCACCAACCCGACCAACATCATTCACCTGGTGCGCGAACCGGATGCCTGGTGAACAGGGCGGCGCCGTGGAAAGGAGGATGAAAATCCGCGAAACACCGACCGCCGAAGCCGGCATGCTGATAAGGCGGCCGGTCGCCGACGTATTCGAAGCCTTCGTCGATCCGGCGATCACGACGAAGTTCTGGTTCACCCATGGCAGCGACAGGCTGGACAGCGGCAACAAAGTTCGCTGGGAATGGCGCATGTATGGCGTCTCGACGACGGTCAATGTCAGTGAGATCGCCGATAACAAGAAGATCGTCATGCAATGGAGCGATCCGCCGACTACGGTGGTCTGGACTTTCGAGGAGATGCCGGGCAACACGACCTTTGTCGAGGTCCGCAATTTCGGCTTTGCCGGCAGCCCTGACGAGCAGGTCAAGCAGGCGATCGGCTCGACCGGCGGTTTTGCGCTGGTGCTCGCCGGCGCCAAGGCGTGGCTGGAGCAAGGCGTGATGCTCGGCCTGATCGGCGACCGCCACCCGAAGGACGTTCCAGCAAATTAAGTAACGGCGAGCCAAGATCGGCTGGCAACAGACCGCGAATGCTCAGGAACGCCGCTTTTCCTGCTCTAGCACATGACGGCGGAGCACGCGGTTGATCTCCGTTTGATAGCCACCGCCTTCGACATGCTCCTTGAACCAGGACAGCACATCAGCGTCAAGCCGAATGGTCACCGGCTGCTTTAGTGGCCGGTAGAGGTGCCCTCGGCGAGCATGAACCCAATTCTCGGCCGAAGTTTCCGGAATGTCGGACGTGTCAATTTCGCTGTCAGGCAAATCTGCCAAATTGGCGAGCTGGTTGCGCTGATCTTGGCTAAGTTCCTTCCTGCTCATAGCGCCTCCTTTCATGCGGCGTTGCTTTCCGGGCACCGACAATCCGAATTCGTTCTTCATCTTCGACATCGGGATAAGTGCGAACAACGAGCAGTACCACCAGCCCTTGGATCATCGCGATCGCATGCCAACTTTGCTCGTCATCTTCAAACCGGTCAGGCACAATCAGATGAAGCGGATCCTTGAAGACATCTTTGGCGAGATCGAACGCAACACCATGCTTGGCACGGTTGCGCTTGGCCTTCTCGGGATCCCATTCAAATCGCAATATGGCGGCACCGTGATTTACAAAATTGTACGCACAATTCTGTAAGAGTCAAGTCAGTGCCCGCCGCCCTTTGCCTTCTTCCGGCGCCGCGCCAGCATGTTGAGCCCTTCGACCAAGGCCGAAAAACCCATGGCGGCGTAGATGTAGCCTTTCGGCACGTGGTAACCCATGCCATCGGCGATCAGCGTCATGCCGATCATCAGCAGGAAGCCGAGCGCCAGCATGACGATGCTGGGGTTCCTGGCGATGAAATCGGCCAGCGGCCCGGCCGCCAGCATCATCACGCTCACCGCCACGATCACCGCGATGTACATGATCGCGATTTCGTCGGTCATGCCGACGGCGGTGATGATCGAGTCGATCGAGAAGACGAGGTCGAGCAGCAATATCTGGAAAATCGCGCCGGCCAGCGAAAGCTGCAGCGTCTCGCCCATCATGGTGTCTTGGTGATCATCGAGATCAACCGTGTGGTGGATCTCCTTGGTCGCCTTCCAGACGAGAAACAGGCCGCCGGCGATCAGGATCAGGTCGCGCCATGAAAAGCCGTGGCCGAAGGCGGTGAATATCGGCGTCGTCAGTTGGACGATGATCGAGATGGTGGCCAGCAGGATCAGCCGCATCACCAGCGCGGCGGATATGCCGAGCCGCCGGGCGCGGGCCCGCTGCGCTACCGGCAATTTGTTGGTCAGGATCGAGATGAAGATCAGATTGTCGATGCCGAGCACGACCTCCAGCACGACCAGCGTCAGCAGCGCGATCCATGCCGTCGGGTCGGAGACAAAGGCGAAATGCGGCGCCAGGAATTCGACTAGCTGCATGGAGGTCGTCCCCTCTACGATCTAGAGCAGTTTCGCCGGCAATTGGGTACTGCAAGCGTCCATATCAATGTCACGACCAGAAGGATGGCGCCGTTTCCTCCAGCCGCGGGCCGCGGCGAAACGGCGCGATCCGTTCGGTCAGGCCGCTACGGTCGGAAATGTCGACGCCGACGCCGCACAATGTCGCCGGTCCGGTCGACGCCTCGAAGCGGCCTTTCGGCACCTTGGACAGGAACCGGTTGAGCGGCTCCTCCTTGTCCATGCCGAGCGAGGAATCGTAATCGCCGCACATGCCGGCATCGGAAATATAACCGGTGCCGCCATTGAGGATCTGGTGATCGCCGGTCGGCTGATGCGTGTGGGTGCCGACAACAAGGCTGGCACGGCCGTCGACAAAGTGGGCGAAACACATTTTTTCCGAGGTCGCCTCGGCATGGAAATCGATGACGATCGCATCGGCCTGCTCACCAAGCGGACAAGCGGCAAGTTCGCGCTCGCCGGCCTGGAACGGATCGTCGAGCTCGGGATGCATGAACACCCGGCCCATGATGTTGGCGACCAGCACGCGCGCGCCGTTCCTGGCGATGTAGACGCCTGAGCCGCGCCCCGGCGTACCCTTGGGGAAATTGGACGGACGCAGGAAGCGCTCTTCGCGCGGCGCGAAAATCAGCGCATCGCGCTGGTCCCAGACATGGTTGCCGGTGGTGACGACATCGGCGCCGGCCGAGATCGTCTCGCGAAAAATTTCCTCGGTGATGCCGAAGCCGCCGGCGGCGTTCTCGCCATTGACGATGACGAAGTCGAGTTTGAAATCCGAGATCAGGCCGGGCAGTTGTTCCCACACCGCCGTACGTCCTGTCTTGCCGACCATGTCGCCGAGGAAGAGAAGTCTCATATAAGCGTGATCCCAAACCGAAGGTCAGCGAAGCAAAAAGCTGCATGACTTTCGGAAAAGACCATGCGTCCAGGAACTTATCTACAATTTCGGCGCGAACCGGCGCAACCCGCTCTCGGTGAGTATTTCCGGAATGATCACGTCATGCGGCTCGTCCGGCACCAGGGCCACCTCCTGGCAGTCGAAGGCAATGCCGATCAGCCGCGGCTGCTGTCCCTTGTCGGCCAGCCGCGCGATCGCCCGGTCGTAATAGCCGGCGCCGTAACCGATGCGGTGGCCGCGCGCATCGAAGGCGGCAAGCGGCACCAGCATCATTTGGGGATCGAGCACCTCGGCTTCCTCATGCGGCCCGACGGTGCCGAAGCCCATGTCGATCATCGGCGCGCCGCGCACCAGTTCGCGAAAAACGATGGTGGTCTTGTTGAGGATGGCCGGCAGGCAGAGTCTTGCCCCCTTTTCGCGCAAGGCAAACATCAGCGGCCGGACGTCGACTTCCGAGCGCATCGGCCAGAAGCCTGAGACGATCTGGGCCGGCTCGACGGTGATCCGGTCGCGCGCCGTCTCGGCCATTTCGAGTGCTGCCTCCACCCGCCAGAAAGGATCGAGCGCGTCGCGGCGCCCGAGGGCTTGGTTGCGGAGAGTTTTTTTCAGGTCTTTTGGGGATGTCATGCGCCGACGTTAGAAAAGGTCAGATTTGGATGGAGTTTTACGAGCGACGTTTTGGAGGAGCGGGGCGAACTTCGTTCGTGAGAGCACCGCACAAAGCGGCGCGACGACAAGATCCGCCAGACATTGCCTTTTCGACAGGTGACGATCCACACAACCGGTGGAGAGAGCGATCCCGGGAACCTACAAAGTAGGTGGGCGCCGTATGAGAAAACCCACGGGTCTTCCCAGGGACAGCTCCCTAGGGATCATTAAGGCCCCGGGGAAAATGTTCTCCTGCCGGGAAGCGCAGACCGTCTCCGCCAATATAGGCAGACGGCAGACCAAGCGCCAGAGAGACGACAAGTTTCGAGTCTTAAATCGACGCAGAACCGCTCGACGAGGGTCGCGCCGGCAAGATCCCCGCTTTGCCAGCAGCGCCTTGCACAGCGAAGGCCGCCTCCTTAGGGTCGCGCGATGAACCCGGGAGCAAAAATGCGTTTTGAAGGCACGGCAGCCTATGTCGCCGACAAGGATCTGATGGTGGCGGTCAACGCGGCGATCGCGCTCGAGCGGCCGTTGCTGGTCAAGGGCGAGCCCGGTACCGGCAAGACCGAACTTGCCCGCCAGGTGGCGGCGGCGCTCGGCCTCGATCTGATCGAATGGCACGTCAAATCGACCACGCGGGCGCAGCAGGGCCTCTATGAATATGATGCCGTCTCGCGGCTGCGCGACAGCCAGCTCGGCGACGAGCGCTTCAACGACATCCGCAATTACATCAAGCGCGGCAAGCTGTGGGACGCCTTTGCTGCCGGCAAGAAAGTCGTGCTTCTGATCGACGAGATCGACAAGGCCGATATCGAGTTCCCCAACGATCTGTTGCAGGAACTGGATCGGATGGAGTTCTTCGTCTACGAGACCGGCGAGACCATCCGTGCCACAGTCCGGCCGATCGTCATCATCACCTCCAACAACGAAAAAGAGCTGCCGGACGCCTTCCTGCGCCGCTGCTTCTTCCACTACATCCGCTTTCCCGACGTCGAGACGCTGCACAAAATCGTCGACGTGCACTATCCCGGCATCAAGCAGAACCTGGTGCGCGCCGCACTCACGCAATTCTATGAAATCCGTGACGTGCCGGGCCTCAAGAAGAAGCCGTCGACCTCCGAGGCACTCGACTGGATCCGCCTGCTGGTCGCCGACGAGATCGCGCCCGAGGACCTGCGCGCCGACCCGAAGAACGTGCTGCCCAAGCTGCACGGCGCCTTGCTGAAGAACGAACAGGACGTGCATCTGTTCGAGCGCCTGGCCTTCATGGCGAGACGGCAGGGATGAGGGGCCGGTCGGCCGGAAGCCCACGAAGTCACCGGACAGCGCTTTCCCGGTGCTGGACCGTTGCCTCTAGCCGGGCACGGAGGCAGCTTCAGGTTGCCGACTTCAGAGGGAAACGAAATGACCGAGATCACCATCCGCCCATTGGCGCAATCTCACCACGCCGATTGGCGGCGTCTTTGGACCGCCTATCTCACCTTCTACGAAACCAAGCTGCCGGAAGAGGTTTACGCCGTCACCTGGAAGCGGCTGTTCACGGCGGGCGAGTTCGAGCCGAAAGGCTTCATCGCCACCCTCGACGGCAAGGCCGTCGGCCTGACGCACTATCTCTACCATCGCTCCTGCTGGTCGCAGATAAACAACTGCTATCTGCAGGACCTGTTCGCCGACCCCGATGTACGCGGCAAGGGCGTCGGCGCCGCCCTGATCGAAGCGGTCAAGCAGGAAGCCGGCAAGGTCGGCGTCAAGAACGTCTACTGGATGACCCACGAGACCAACGCCACCGCACGCAAGCTCTACGACCACGTGGCGCGGCGGACCGGCTTCATCGAATACGATCTGCTATGATGAAGCCAACGATTGAAATAATCACCTGTGCGCAATATATTGCGCATGATCAGGGGCGACAGTGCCGCTGATCGAGACCAACACGCGCAAGATTGTCACGAGGCTTTTACGTGACGGCTGGGTGAACGTAGGCGGCGGCAAACACGAGAAGTACGAGCATCCGGAAAGGCCGGAGATCATGATTATCGTGCCGCGGCATCGCGAACAATCTCTGGGTGTTGCGCGGTCGATCGCCCGGCTTGCTGGATGGATTTAAGGACGAATCATGACGCACTATGTCGGAATTCTTGACGGCGCAGATGAAGTCTGGGGAGTGCGGGTGCCTGATCTTCCCGGATGTCACGGCGGTGGCGCAAGTCCCGAAGAGGCGATAGCCGATGCGACTTCTGCCGTTCGCGAATGGGCAGAGACACGAATGGCGAAGAACTTGCCCTTGCCCGCGGCGCGCACTGTGGCAGATCTGCTCCGACTGGGCGAAGTCGATAGCGCTGCCGGTGAATCCGCCGTGATGATCCCTGTGCTGATCGATTCCGGACGGCCTGTCCGGGCCAATCTGTCGCTCGACGCAGGTCTTTTGGCAGCAATCGACGAAGAAGCGGGTCGGCGTGGTCTGACGCGTTCCGCCTTTATCGCCAGCGCCGCACGGGAGAAGATCGAGGGACACAGATAAAGTCGGACCATGTTCATCCCCTTCTTCCTCGAACTGAAGGCAGCGCGGGTTCCGGTCTCGCTCCGCGAATATCTGTCGCTGCTGGAGGGGCTGGAGGCCGGGCTGGTCGACTATGATGTCGAGGGCTTTTACTATCTCGCCCGCGCCGCTCTGGTGAAGGACGAGCGCCACATCG
The DNA here is from genome assembly GCF_040319155.1 of Mesorhizobium sp. M0954. Taxonomy (NCBI): domain Bacteria; kingdom Pseudomonadati; phylum Pseudomonadota; class Alphaproteobacteria; order Hyphomicrobiales; family Phyllobacteriaceae; genus Mesorhizobium; species Mesorhizobium sp. M0954. The sequence goes on from NZ_JAMYNR010000016.1 coordinate 123,490, forward strand.
ACCGCTTCGACCAGGTCTTTTCGCACATCTTCAAAGGTGTCGAGGCGCTGGCTGGCGAAAAGCCGGTCGATGTCGCAAACATCCCGGAGGAATGGCTGCGGAGGCTCGCCGAAAAGCACCTGACCGATGAGGAGAAGAAGCTGATCGAGGCGCTGGGCGGCTTCGGAAAGCTGATGGAGACGCTGAAGAAGCGGTTGGAGGAGCAAAACGGCCGGCATCAGGGCGGTTCGAAATGGATCGGCACCGGCGGCACCTCGCCCTTCGGCGCCTATGGCTACAATCCCGAAGGCGTGCGCATCGGCCAGCACGAAAGCCGCAACCGCCGCGCGGTAAAAGTCTGGGACAAACGCGAGTTCAGGAATTTCGATGACGCCGTCGAACTCGGCACCCGCAACATCAAGGTCGCGCTGAAGCGCTTGCGCCGCTGGGTGCGCGAAGGCGCCGAACAGGAATTCGACCTGCCCGGCACCATCCACGCCACCGCCGAGCACGGTTATCTTGACGTTAAGACACAACCCGAACGTCGCAATGCCGTGAAGCTGCTGATGTTCTTCGATGTCGGCGGCTCGATGGACGACCATGTCAGGAGTGTCGAGGAGCTGTTTTCGGCCGCCCGCGCCGAATTCCGCCAGCTCGAATATTTCTATTTCCACAACTGCCTCTACGAGGGCGTGTGGAAGGACAATCGCCGCCGCCATGCCGAGGTGATTCCGACCTTCGATCTCCTCCATAAATATGGCCCCGACTACAAGGTGATCGTCGTCGGCGACGCCTCGATGAGCCCCTATGAGATCGCTCAACCCGGCGGCTCGGTCGAGCATTGGAACAAGGAGGCCGGCGCCGTCTGGCTCGGCAGGCTGCTGCAGCAATGGCCGAACGCCATTTGGCTCAATCCGGAAGACGCGAAGAACTGGGGTTTTACCCATTCGATTGCCATGATCCGCGATATTTTTGGCGGCCGCATGTTTCCGCTGACGCTCGCCGGCCTCGAAGCCGCGACGAAGCAACTTTCAAGGAAGCACTGAATGGATCCACGCAAAACAGGACGGTCGACCTGTTTCCTTTGCCTGCAATGCGGTGTCCAGTTCGCGGCGACAGCGACGCCGCCGCGACATTGCCCGATCTGCGAGGACGAGCGGCAATATGTGCGCTGGGAAGGTCAGGCCTGGACCACGCCGGAAGAGCTCGCCGCCGGCCATCGGGTCGTGATCAAGGATGATGCCGGCGTGCTCGCCTTCGGCATCGAGCCACGCTTCGCTATCGGCCAGCGCGCATTGCTGGCGCAAACGCCGCACGGCAATGTGCTGTGGGACTGCATCTCGATGGTCAGCGACGAGGCGGTGGCCGAGATCAACCGCCGGGGCGGCCTGACCGCCATCGCCATTTCGCACTGCCATTATTATTCGGCAATGGTCGAATGGAGCGGGGCGTTTGGCGGCGTGCCGATTTATCTGCACGCCGATGATCGTCAGTGGATCATGCGGCCGCATCCGGCAATCATCAGTTGGGAAGGCGAGATGCGCGCCATAAACCCGTCGCTGACGCTCATCCGCTGCGGCGGCCACTTTGCCGGTGGCCAGGTACTGCACTGGAAGCGCGACCGCGGCAATGCCATCCTGGCCGGCGACATCCTGCAGGTGACGCCGACCCGCCGTCATGTCAGCTTCATGTACAGCTATCCGAACTATATCCCGCTCAACGCGACGAAAGTGCTCGGCATCAAGGCCGCGCTGGAGCCTTTCGCGTTCGACCATATCTACGGCGCATGGTGGAACCAGAACGTCATCGGAGATGCAAAGGCAGCATTTTCAGCATCGGTTGCGCGCTATCTCGCGGCCATCGCCTGAGGGATTCTTCGCAGCAGGATAGGAAATACGAGCAAACGCCGTAACAAATGCCTATTTCAGGCGAAGTTGCGAAGGCAACCCAAATAGCGACATAAGCTAAGAGGAAAAAATGGACAGCCACACCTACCCCGTTACCCGCACCGATGCCGAATGGCGCGCCCGGCTGACGCCTGAGCAATATGCGGTGATGCGCAACCACGGCACCGAGCGGCCGGGAAGCTGCGCCCTGCTGCACGAGAAGCGCGCCGGCACCTTCTCCTGCGTCGGCTGCGACCAGCCCTTGTTTGAATCCAAGCTGAAATTCGAGAGCGGCACCGGCTGGCCGAGCTTCAACGACCCAGTGCCGGGTTCGGTCGAGACCACCGTCGACCGCAGCTACGGCATGGTCCGCACCGAATGCCATTGCGCCCGCTGCGGCAGCCATCTCGGCCATGTCTTCGAGGACGGCCCGCCACCGACCGGTCTGCGCTATTGCATCAACGGCGTGGCGCTCAAATTCGAGCCGGCCGCCTGATCGTCAGGCCACAACCACCAGGATCAGCCACAACGTGGCGCCAAGAGTCATCAGCGAGGCCATGACGCCACTCGATTTTCCGGCAGTTCGCCAAACGGCAAAGGTCAGGAAGATATTGTAGGGAACCGGCGCGAAATGTACCGCCAGGACGAGCGCAAGCGGCAGCTTCAATCCTAGCAGAATGAGCGCCGCCACCGACGACGCGACGTTGATCGCTGTGCCGACAACGACCAGGTCGCGCCAGAACAGCCGATCGAGCGGCACGCCGCCGAACCAGCGTGAGCGGAAGAAAGCGGCAACGCGCGACATGATCGTCATCGATCGACCGGCTCCCTGGCTGCTCACCAGAGCAACCCTTCCACAAGGATTGCGTCTGGAAACCCTGCTTTATTCCTGACCCAGAACGTCGGCAATCGCGCGCTCGAAACGTGAGGCTTCCGTCACCAGCCAGTCGGTCATCGCCGGCCAATTGTCCTCGGCAAAACAATTCACCCGCCACATCGAATTGATGCCGAGGCCGTCGCAACTTTGTTCTGGCCTGAGCTTCAGCCTGTCTTCGATGGCCGGCTGGAACGGCTTCAACCGCGACCAGGCTTGCGTGGCACCGAACTTCTCGTTGCGGCCGAAGAAGACGCCGACATGATTGTGCGCAGGCGCGACGTACATGGAAAGGACCAATGCGAAATCGGGCAGCCCACGCTGCCAGAACCACGGTCCGCGCCTCGCCAACAGAGCCCTTTCATCCGGATGCCGTTCCGCGAACAGCGTCCAGAAGCTGCGTTGGCGGAATTCAGAGGCGCGGCGGGCGCCAAAATCGAATTCGCTCATGGCTGGAATCCATGGTCAGAACCGCTTCTCCCGCGATCGTCTCCGGCGCCGAGGCCGGCCTTTACACCATGCCGAGCGCAGCCTTGTACAGATCGAGGATGGATTCCTCTTCCTGCCGCTCGGCCTGGTCCTTCTTGCGCAGCCGGATGATCGACCGCATCGCCTTGGTGTCGAATCCGGTGCCCTTGGCCTCGGCGAACACTTCCTTGATGTCGTCGGCAATCGTCTTCTTCTCTTCCTCGAGCCGCTCGATTCGTTCGATGAAGGCGCGCAGCTGGCCGGCGGCAACAGTCTGGCTGGTCTCGGTGATGTCGTCGGCCATATTCTTCTCTCCGCGTCGTTTCTCGCCGCGACTCGGGGTGACCCGAGCGGGCGAATTGCAGCGGTTCGATGCCCGACCGGGCGCGGCGGGTCAAGGTACTATCGATGCGGCATGAAGGGCTGCTGCCAGGCGCCGACAAGTCTCTCTGATGCCGGCCTGTTTCACCCGAACGCGATCAGCAGATCCTTGGCATCGATCTGGTCGCCGGCCTTGACCAGCACCTCGGCTATGGTGCCGTCGCGTTCGGCATGCAACGCCGTTTCCATCTTCATCGCTTCGATCGACAGCAGCACGTCGCCGGCCTTCACCGCCTGGCCGGCAGCGACCGCAAGCGCCGAGACGACGCCAGGCATCGGCGCGC